>JAGTRV010000273.1 GCA_018262245.1 Pseudomonadota bacterium
GCATGGGTTTCGCGGATCATGCCGAACAGGGTCTTGTCCTTCTTCGCGCCATCGATCACCCAGGAAGCGTTGAAGATCTTGTGGCGGCAATGTTCGGAATTGGCCTGGGCGAACATCATCAGTTCGACGTCGGTCGGGTTGCGCCCGGCCTTGGTGAAGATGTCGAGCAGGTAATCGATTTCGTCGTCGGACAGCGCCAGGCCGAGCGCACTGTTGGCGTCGACCAGCGCCGTTTTGCCGCCTTGCAGCACGTCGACCGTAGCCAGCGGCTTCGGCGCGAAATGGCGGAACAGTTCGCTGGCTTCGGCGAAGCTGGCGAGTACCGATTCGGTCATCCGGTCGTGCAGCAGGCCGGCAATGGCCTTCCTCTCATCGGCTGTCAGGGCGCGATTGTTCTTGGTGACCACATGGAAGGCGACGACGCGCTCGATGCGCTCGATGGCCGGCGCCAGATCGCAGTTCCAACCACGGCGAAATGGTGCCGATACGCGGCGCAACGAGGAACAGTTCGCCGGCTTCGGCGCCGGCGGCCTTCTCTTCCAGCAGCGTCGCCAGCTTGGCGCGCTCGTCGGCATTCAGGGCACGCTTTTGCGCCACGACATGCCAATAATCGGCGACCACCGATTCGATATCCGACACGGCCGCCACCAGGCGGGCTTGCAGGCGTTGCAGACGGAAGGCGGAAAAGGCGGCGTCGCCCTTGAGGCAAAGAATGTCGGCCATTGGAGAGGGGATTCCGGGTTAGGCAGAGAGGCCGAAATTATACCCGAGGGTGGGTCGCCGCCGGGGTTCAGCGGAGGATAGTGGCACCCCAAAGAAGCCCAGCACGTAACGCTTTAGCCCCGAAACCACCGAGATCCGACTAAATTTTCACAGCGTGTACCAAAAATACTACAGGCCCCCTGAAATTCTAACTTTTTTTCCTTATATCAATCTGTTACGGATTAATATTAATAACGTAATTTAAGTTTTAAGGGGACAAGGAATGCTAGTTAATCGGCAATTACACTTTCCATTGCGGGGAAGCGCCATAGTTGGGGCTATTGCGATGATTTTTGGTGGCCTGGCTCAAGGGGCGGAAATCACGCCGACACAGGCGAAGGCACTGAAGGCGCAACTCAGCGAGCAAGCCAAGCGCATGGAAACTCTCCGGAAGCACCTGGCGGATGCTGATGCCAAGTTGCTGGAAATGCAACGGACGCTGGGTGTTGACGCTCCAGCCAAGACAGCAGCTGCCGCTACGCCGGCAAAGGCCGCGGAAACTCAACCTACCCAAGTGGCTCAGGCGGCCCCGGTTCAGCAGGCACCCACTGCTGAAAAACCGCCCGCAACAGTCGGCGAAAGCCGGCCTGAGCGAGTGCAGCAGGTGGCGCAGATCTTCGAACAGCCCGGTGTACTGACGCCTGCCGGTCAGTTTTCTTTCGAGACTGGCTTGCAGTATTCGTACTCGTCGAGCAATCGGGTATCTCTCGTCGGTTACACCATCATTCCGGCTATAACGATCGGCCTTATCGATGTACGCGAGGTCAGGCGCAATTCGACTGTCGCCAACTTCACGGGTCGCTGGGGTGTGACCAACCGCATGGAACTCGAGGCCAAGGTGCCATATGTCTATCGCTCGGACGATCAGTTGACCCGCCCCCTCAATATCGGCGCTAGTCGTGATGAACTCTTTACCAGCACTGGTCAAGGCATCGGCGATGTCGAGGCAACAGCGCGTTACCAATTCAACGAAACTTCGGTTGACAAGCCGGTTTACATCGGTTCCCTGCGCTTCAAGAGTCGCACGGGCAAGGATCCGTTCGAGGTATTGACGGACACCACTCAGGCGCCCGAACTGATCACGAACCGGATCGAGACCGAGTTGCCAACAGGTTCTGGTTTCTACACCCTGCAACCGGGCGTGACCGTACTTTACCCAACCGATCCGGCGGTCTTCTTCGGCGGCTTGAACTATCAGTACAACTTCGCGCGCTCCAACGTGACGATGAATACAACCCAAGGGCAGGTGGATATTGGCGAGGTGGATCCGGGTGACGTTATCGGATTCAACTTCGGAATGGGATTGGCACTCAATCAAAACTCATCGTTCAGCCTCGGCTACGATGGCGCTTCGGTGGGCAAAACCAAGATCAATGGTTCGGACGCGATCAATGCCTCGCGGATCCAATTGGGAACGTTGCTCCTCGGCTACTCCCAGCGCGTGACCCCTGCCACCTCGGTCGGCCTTACGGTCGGCGTCGGCGTGACGCGGGATACGCCGGACGTGACGCTCGGTTTGCGGGTGCCGGTGTCGTTCTAACGCCGGATATTTGCCTTACTGGCAACAAGAAAAACGGGCCGCTGCAACGGCCCGTTTTTCATTCCGCTCTGGTGCGGTGTTCAGTCCTAGGTCAGTCAGCGACGCAACGAACTGACAATACCGTACTGGATGGCGTTCTGAATGGAGAGCGCGCGAACCGTCGGCATGCTGTTGACAACACTTGCATTGATGGTCGTGACGTTCTGGATCGTCTGGTTGTTCAAGCTGTTTTGAATAACCGTTGCCGACGGATTCTGGATGACCTGAGATGCCACATTGTTGCCAGGCCCATTTTGAATGACCCCAAGTGACCCGGAAGAACCCTGCTGCGAGTTCTGGCTGACCTGCGGCACCGCCTTGTTCGCGGTTCCATTCTGAACGCCGGCCACCGTCGTTGCAGAGTTTGCCGGTAACGCACTTGCCATGCTGGCGCCGCCAACAGCCGACTGCAATTCCTTGACGTTGAGTACGTTGGTTGCGATAAGGTTACCGTTGATATACACCGCGCGCTCGATCCCAATGGTGAAACTGATGCCATTCATGTCAAAACCGCCACGGACGTCGTCCAGTGACTGAGTGTCCAGGGCAGCCAATTGCAGGCCCAATGGGTGTCCGCTTTGATCCGCCAGAGAGGACAGGCTCGATGATTTCTTCGCGAATGGTACGTCGTCGCCGGATATAGCGGCCACCACTGAAACAACCGGCGGGACATCTGCAATTTCGATGGCTTCAGGCAACGCATCGTCGATTTCAGCCAACGGCCCAACCGGACCACCCACGCACTCGGCCGGGAGATGGTCATCCAGAGGCCAATCGGCGAGCGACAAGAGCTCCGGCGCAATCTCGAGCGCGCGGCGTTTGGCCGCTTCGCATGTACGCGGGAGTTTCCTCTCGCCATCGGCACTCGCCGCCTGGATGACATCGCCGAAAATCAGTGTATCCAGGCTGCTCACCATGAACTGGACCGCCACACCCACCCCGCATGCGAGCAGGAATCTTTGAGGATTGAGGCGTGGGGAGGTCATTGCAATTGCCTCAGAAATCCGCGGGACCGCGCTTGGCCAGCCCGTAGTCTGTAACACCACGATGGTGGCCGGCAGCGATGGGGCTACCGGGAGCAGCCTGCCAGTCACGGTCAGTATTGAAGCTGGCCATTTCCAGCTTGTTCTTGATCACGAACAGAATCTTGTTGGCCCACATTTCCGTGAATTGACTTTTCGGAATGGCCCGTGTTCCTGAAGACGGGTCGCCAATCAGAACCCGACCATTGCGCAGCCCCTTGACGACCACGAAATGGTGATAGCCCTGTTCCTTGACCAAGGCGATTGCCGGAACGCCGGCAACAGACAGTTTGTCAAGCTCGGCAACGTACCCGTCGGCTTCAAAACCGCGGGTAGCAAGATAATTCTTGATGTCCAGTAAGGAGAAACCTTCCTTTTTTATCTTCGCCTGATCGCCGCGGGCGAACATTTCACGGAAAACCTCCTGCTCGCTGACCGGGTAGTTGTAATGATGTGTCAGCAAGGTAGCCAGTGCGGCCGAACCACAGCTGAAATCATATTGCTGATGGATGGTTTTCTGGAAGCGTTGTTCCTTCATGCTGTAGACGGGCACGGAAAAATTGCCCCCCGCCTGCACGGGTATCTCTACGCGCCCCTCAGGTACAGCAGAGGCGCCCAGGCTACCGAAGAGCAGCGGGAAAAGGCAAAGAGCCCTGAAGGCAATAGAGGACATTATTGAACGCGCAAATTGATGATGGTCGCGTTCTGAATCAAGACGTTGTTGCCCGAGTTCTGCACCACCGTAGAGAAACCGGCCGCACCCGCGAACGAAC
>JAGTRV010000108.1 GCA_018262245.1 Pseudomonadota bacterium
AACTACTTGGTGCCCAGGAAGGGACTCGAACCCCCACACCTTTCGGCGCCAGAACCTAAATCTGGTGCGTCTACCAATTTCGCCACCTGGGCAGGCGGGGCGAATTCTAGCACTGACTACCCAACGTTCTCCAGAGCAAGCTAACGATGTCTGTCGATCATTACGAAAATTTTCCAGTGGCATCACTGCTATTGCCGCGTGCATTGCGCCAGCCAATCGAAGTTATTTACCGCTTTGCCCGCAGTGCCGACGATATAGCCGATGAGGGCGACGCCTCATCCGATGAGCGCCTGGCCGGACTAGCTACCTATCAGGCGGAACTGGACCGGATCGCCGCTGGCACAAGGCCGCAGACGCCGCTGTTCGTTGAACTGGCCAAGGTAATTTCGGCCCACGCCCTGCCCATCCAGTTATTCCGCGATCTGCTCGATGCCTTCGCCCAGGATGTGGTCAAGAAGCGCTATGCCGACTACCCGGAACTGCTCGATTACTGCCGCCGCTCAGCCAATCCGGTCGGGCGACTGGTGCTGCATCTGTTCGGTCGCACAGCGCCGGAACACCTGGAACAGTCCGACTGCATCTGCACTGCCCTGCAGTTGATCAACTTTTGGCAGGATGTGGCGGTCGACTGGCAAAAAGATCGAGTTTACATACCTCAGACCGACTTCCCGCATTTCCGCCTTAGCGAAGACGATATTGCGCACAGCCGCTGGTCGGCCAACTGGGCGGCGCTGATGGACTTCGAAATGGACCGGGCGACGGCGCTGATGAAGCGCGGCGCCCCGCTGGTCCACGCCCTGCCCGGCCGCCTCGGCTGGGAAATCCGGCTGACGATTCAAGGCGGGCTGCGCATTTTTGAACGCATCCGGCAGGTGCGCGGTGACGTTTTCACCCGCCGCCCAAAGCTCGGCAAATGGGATTGGCTGGTTCTGGCCGGCCGTTCCATTAGAATGTGAAGCTATGAATCCAGACCAATACTGCCAGGAGAAGTGCGCAAAAAGCGGCTCCTCCTTCTACTACAGCTTCCTGTTCCTGCCCTTGCAACGCCGGCGAGCCATCATGGCGCTCTACGCCTTCTGCCGCGAAGTCGATGACGTCGTCGATGAATGCAACGACGTTTCGATCGCCTCGACCAAGCTTGCCTGGTGGCGCCAGGAGATCGAACGCGTTGCCGAAGGCAAGCCGCAACACCCGGTCGGCCTGGCGCTGGCGGGGCTCGACAAGAGCATCAACCTGCCGAAAGAGCAGTTGCTGGAAATCATCGACGGCATGGAGATGGACCTCACGCAGTCGCGCTATCTCGACTTCAAGGGCCTGTCGCTCTACTGCTACCGTGTCGCCAGCGTCGTCGGCCTGCTGGCTGCCGAGATCTTCGGCTACACCGACCGCCAGACACAAAAATACGCCCATGATCTGGGCATGGCTTTCCAGCTCACCAACATCATTCGCGACATCGGCGAAGATGCCCGGCGCGGCCGCATCTACATCCCGATGGACGAGCTCAAGCAGTTCAACGTGCCAGCCGCCGACATCCTGAACGGCAAATACTCGGACAACTTCACGGCGCTGATGCAGTTCCAGTACGAGCGCGCCGAGAAGTACTACGAGCAGGCGTTTGCCCAATTGCCGGCCGTCGATCGCAAGAACCAGCGCCCCGGCCTGATCATGGCAGCGATCTATCGCACCGTGCTCGACGAGATCAAGCGCGAGAATTTCCAGGTACTGCACCAGCGCATTTCGCTGCCGCCGACGCGCAAGCTGTGGCTGGCTGCCAAGACCTGGATCAAGGGCTGACCTCATGCGCGTTGCCGTCATCGGTGGCGGCTGGGCTGGCCTCGCCGCTGCGGTCGAGCTGACCGCAGCCGGCGCTGAAACCACGCTGTTTGAAGCCGGCCGCGTGCTGGGGGGCCGGGCCCGAGGCGTCGAAATCGATGGCCATCAGCTCGACAACGGCCAACACATTCTGCTCGGCGCCTATCGTGACACGCTGGCGCTGATGCGCCGAGTTGGCGCCAATCCCGCCGAACTATTCGACCACCACCCGCTGCAGGTCATCGACAACACCGGCTTTCGCCTCGCCCTGCCCCGCCTGCCCGCCCCACTCAATGTCGCCTGGGGGCTGCTGGCTGCCAGCGGGGTCGGCATGGGCGAAAAGCTGCGGACCGCCCTGTGGATGGACGGCATCAAACGCCGGGGCTTCAAGCTGGCCTACGAAACAACCGTCGCCCAATGGCTGGACGGCGCCGGACAAACCGGTGCCCTGCGCCGCCACCTGTGGGAGCCGCTCTGCCTCGCCGCGCTGAACCTGCCGGCCGAACGTGCTTCGGCGCAGTTGTTCGCCAACGTGCTGCGTGACAGTCTGGGCAGTTCGCGCCGCGAGGACACCGATCTGTTGCTGCCCCGCGTCGATCTCGGCCAACTGCTGCCCGAGCCGGCCGGACACTGGCTACGGTCCCACGGCGCTGAAATCCGCCTGAGTACCCGCGCCAGGGAGATCAACGCTGCTGAAAACGGCATCGCCATCGACGGTGAAACTTTCGCCGCCGCCATCATCGCCACCGCACCGCAGCATGTCGGCGCCCTGTGGCCGGCCGCAGAAACGAATTACGACTATGAACCGATTGCCACGGTCTACCGGAATGTTGAGCCAGGAATGACATCAGCTTTCCCGCTGAGCAACCGCCTCGGCGGCCATTGCCAGTGGGTGGTCGACCGCGGCCAGGGCGTTCTGGCATGCGTCCTGAGCGGACACGGCGACTGGGAAAAACTGGACGACGACGCTCTGGCTGCCGCCCTCGATCAAGAACTTGGCCTGACGAACCCGACTGGGTGGCACAAGGTCATTCGCGAAAAACGCGCCACCCTCTCCGCACAACCCGGAATCCATCGCCCCGATTGCCGGACGACGGCCCAGCGAATTTTCCTGGCTGGCGACTACACCTGGGCGGATTACCCCGCCACGCTCGAAGGTGCTGTCCGCAGCGGTCGACGCGCAGCACAAATGGCGATGGCAGTCTCGACACAAGGCTGATCTAGCCGATCCGCATTCGATGCCCGTTTGAGAAGCATCAACTCGCACCGGGAAGTCACGAATGAGAATACGATGGCATGGTTCCCGTGATCGATACGCCGATGAGACCACCACTGATTCGCAAGTCGCCAGTTGATTCGCCCTCGGCTGCGAATGGCACTACGTTCTCCTGGGCACAGATCAGCCGCGAACTTGCTCTATCCACCGACAGCCCCATCAACATCGCTCATCTGGCCGTCGACCGCCACGCCCATTCTGCCCATGCCGATAAAGCCGCCTTCCGCTTTCTGGGTGCCGATGGCAGCAGACGCAACCTCAGCTATCGCGAACTCGGCAACCTGACCGACCGTTTCGGCAACGCCCTCAAGGCGCTGGGTGTGCAGAAAGGCGACTGTGTTTTCGTGCTGTGCGGCCGCATCGTCGAGCTTTATGTGGCGGTACTCGGTGCGCTCAAGATCGGTGCTGTGGTCTCGCCACTTTTTCAGTCCTTCGGCCCAGAGCCGATTCGCAACCGCATTTCCCAGGCGGCCGGCAAAGTGCTGGTCACCACGGCCAGCGCCTATCAGCACAAAGTCGCGGCACTTCGCCCCGAACTCCCCTCGCTCAGGCATGTCCTGCTGATCGACGACCTCGGCACCGGCGCCATCGCCGACACCCTGGAGCTGCCAGTCCTGATGCGCGCCGCCCCGGACACCCCGGCGCTGGTGCCGACCGGCCCCGAAGACCCTGCGCTGCTGCATTTCACCAGCGGAACGACTGGCCAGCCCAAGGGGGCCACCCACGTCCACAGCGCTGTCCTGACGCACTATGCGACGGCACGAACCGCCCTCGACCTGCACCCTGACGACGTGTTCTGGTGCACGGCCGACCCCGGCTGGGTGACCGGCACCTCGTACGGCATCATTGCGCCGCTGGTGCTGGGCGCCACGAGCATCGTAGATGAAGTCGATTTCGACCCACTGCGCTGGATTCACATTCTCGAAAGCGAGCGGGTCAATGTCTGGTACACCGCACCGACAGCAATCCGACTATTGATGAAGGCCGGGCCGGAATTGTTTGCCGACCACCGTTTCCCCGACCTGCGCTTCATCGCCAGCGTCGGCGAGGCGCTCAATCCGGAAGCGGTATGGTGGGGACTGGATGTGCTCGGCCAGCCAATCCACGACAACTGGTGGCAGAGCGAGACCGGCGGCATCATGATCGCCAACACTGCCGCCCAGGACATCAAGCCCGGCTCGATGGGCCGCCCGCTGCCAGGCATTGCCGCTCATGTCGTCCGCCATCAGGCAGGCGCACCGGTCACGATAATCGGGACGCCCGACACGGTGGGCGAGCTGGCGCTGGAAACCGGCTGGCCATCGATGTTTCGCGGCTATCTCGACCAGCCGGTGCGCTACCGTGACTGCTTTGCCGGCAATCTTTATCTCACCGGCGATCTGGTCCGCCGCGACGCTGATGGCTATTACTGGTTCGTCGGCCGCAGCGACGACGTGATCAAGTCCTCCGGCCATCTGATCGGCTCGTTCGAGGTCGAAAGCGTGTTGATGGAACACCCAGCGGTCGCCGAGGCCGGCGTCATCGGCAAGCCGGATGCGCTGGCCGGCGAGTTGATCAAAGCCTTCGTCGTTCTCAAAAGCGACATCGCGCCGGACGAAAACCTGCGCCTTGAACTGATGGCCCACGCCCGGCGGCGTCTCGGGGCGGCCGTGGCCCCCAAGGAAATTGCATTCGCGCCATCCCTGCCACATACTCGTAGTGGAAAAATCATGCGCCGGCTCCTCAAGACAAGGGAACTCGGACTGCCCGAAGGCGATAATTCAACGCTGGCGTAACGGGAGGAACAATGAGTCTGAACAGCGAACAAATCCGCGCGGCTGTGCTCGCCATCGTCAAGCGCCTGGCCCCGGAAATCGATCCGGCAAAGATCATCGCCGACAAGCCGCTGCGCACCCAGATCGACCTCGACTCCATGGACTGGCTCAATGTGCTGGCAAGCATCCACGAGAAACTGGGCATCGACATCCCCGAAACCGACTACGGCAAGGTCCAGACCCTCGATAGCATCGTCACCTACCTGGCCGAGAAAATCCCCGCCGCTGCACAGGAGTAAATCGTGGCCGACTACCCAGCCGAACTCGTCCGCAACCGCTTCCTGTTCGACGGCAGCCCGGTCACCATCCGCCCCATCCGCGCCAATGACAAGCCGATGGAACAGGATTTCGTCCAGCATCTTTCGGCCGATTCGCGCTACAAGCGCTTCATGTCCACGCTGAAGGAACTGCCGCCTGGCAAGCTTAAATACCTGACTGAAATCGACTACGTGCGGCACCTGGCACTGGTGGCGATCATCCAGCGCGACGGACAGGATGTAGAGATCGGCGTTGCCCGCTATGTCGCCGGGCCAAGTGGCGACGAATGCGAGTTCGCCATCGCCATCGATGACGAATGGCAAGGCAGCGGCGTCGCCGGCATCCTGATGTTGTCGTTGATCGACGCAGCCCGGACACGCGGCATGAAAACGATGGAAGCCTTCATCCTTGCCGCCAACGACAAAATGATCAAGTTCGCCCGCCAGCTCGGCTTCGAAGTTCGCCGCGACCCTGACGATCCGGGCATGATGCACGCGGTTCGGGCTCTCTAAACGTCAGGCTCGAACGGGCATTTCGCGGTTAACCGGGATTGCTGCAAAACATATTCAACGACCAAGCACCGAATTGATGCACGGCCATGGCTGGCACGCTTTCATTGCAGGCCGCTTGTCTGTGACCGCATAATCCCCGCATGACTATCCGTTCAACCAAGGCCACTGCTCGCCGCCCGCTCCTCTGTCGCCAGCAGAACCTCTTGGTATTTCTCGCCCGTTCGAACGCGGCGTAGCAATGGCAGAGCGCTCTTGAACTCGACCGAGTCCGGCACAACACAGCACCCCGAACGGTGGTCGGTAGCGACGAGGACTGCTGACGGTTTACGCCAGCATTCAATTCGCCGGACAGGCCGCCAGCGCATACGGCTCACCCTCGCCCTGCTGCTATCCGTGCTGCTCCATGCACTGCTGCTCAGCCTCACCCTGTTTGGCGACGAATTCGGTTTGCCCGGCCTCACCTTTCCCTGGCAACTTCGTCGAATCGAAGCCCCCAACCTGCAAGTCGTACTTGCCCCGGCCCTGCTCATCAACATAGAACCCGCCAGCCCCCCGGCGCCTCTGCCGCCCCCCTTGCCGGAGGCATTGAACGAGCAGCCCGCCGCTGCAGGGGAACTGGCGGTGACGTTCAGATCCACCGAAGCCCTCCCGGAATCCGCCCCGCAAATTCCGGACCGGACAAGCGAATCCCGAAGCGCACCGACCGCGAAAGCCAGTTCACGGCCAGCCGAGGGTAGTCACCAAGCTCCCGTAAAGCCTTCGCCGGCCGAGCCGCCCCCGCCCAAGCCATTTCCGGCAGTGATTGCCATGGAGCAGGCACAAAATACCGATTTCGTCGTGCCCGCGCCTCCCCTGGAGCCTCCACCGATCCAATCGACAACGCCAGCCCGTGCCAACGGTGAAGCCCAGTCCAGAAACGCCCCCCCCGCCCCGGAGCAAGAGGTCGAGAAAGCCGCGCAGACTGAAGCGACGCGAAAGGAAGCGGCTAAAGAGGAAGGCGCGCGAGCTGAAGCTGCCCGGCAGGAAGCAGAACGCCTGGAGGCGGCGCAACAAGCTGCCGCCAAGGAAGAAGCCGCACGGGCTGGAGCAGCCCGACGCGAAGCCGAGCGACAGGCCGCCACCAAGGAGGAGGCAGCTCGCGCTGATGTCGCCCGACGCGAAGCCGAACGACAGGAGATGGCGCGACAAGCCGCAGTCAAGGAAGAAGCTGCTCGCGCTGACGCTGCCCGGCATGAAGCTGAGCGACAAGAGAAGACTCGCCACACTGCAGCCAAGGAAGATGCCGCACGGGCTGAAGCTGCTCGGCGCGAAGCCGAGCGTCAAGAGGCAGCCCGACAGGCCGCTGCCAAGGAGGAAGCTGCGCGCGCTGATGCCGCCCAGCGCGAAACTGACCGACAGGAGAAGGCTCGACAAGCTTCTGCCAAGGAAGAAGCCGCGCGGGCTGAAGCTGCCCGACGCGAAGCCGAGCGTCAGGAGGCAGCCCGACAGGCCGCCGCCAAGGAGGAAGCTGCTCGCGCTGACGCTGCTCGGCGCGAAGCCGAACGTCAGGAGGCAGCCCGACAGGCCGCCACCAAGGAGGAAGCTGCTCGCGCTGACGCCGCCCGGCGCGAAACCGACCGACAGGAGAAGGCTCGACAAGCTGCAGCCAAGGAAGAAGCTGCTCGCGCTGAAGCAGCACGTCGCGAAGCCGAGCGTCAAGAGGCAGCCCGACAGGCCGCCGCCAAAGAGGAAGCCGCTCGCGCTGACGCCGCCCGGCGTGAAGCCGAACGACAGGAGAAGGCTCGACAAGCTGCAGCCAAGGAGGAAGCCGCAAGGGCTGATGCCGCTCGGCGCGAAGCTGAGCGTCAGGAGGCTGCTCGACAGGCCGCCGCCAAGGAAGAAGCAGCACGGGCCGATTCCGCACGCCGCGAAGCGGAACACCAGGAAAGTGCCCGGCAAGCCGCAGCGCGAGAGGAGGCAGCGAGGGCCGAGGAAAAACGTGAGCAGGATGCAAGGCGGGATGCCGCGCGCCGGGCGATGGGACGCCAACTGGACGAGGAGGCAGCCCGCCGCGCCGCAGCCGAGGAGGCCAGGCAGCGATCACCTTCGTCAAGCCTGTTCCGCCGCGCCAGGCTCTTCGGGCGCACTGACACCAACGCTGAACTCGTCTGGTATGCGGAAGCCTGGGCCCGGAAGATTCATATGAACATGGGCTTCGAAACGATCCGCGAAGCGGCCAAGCAAACGCACACCGATCCAATGGTCACCGTGGCCATTAGAAGGGATGGCTCGGTGGAGTCGATCACCTTTGTCCGCTCCAGCGGCGTGCCGGCCATCGACGACGCAGTACGACGCATCATCGAAGCGCATGCCCCCTATCAACCGTTCCAGCCAGCGCTTGCCCGCGACTTCGACGTGGTCGAAATCCGCCGGACCTGGCACTTCGACTCGGCCATTCGACTCTATTGAAACACCCCGACCACCAAAGACGAGCCGGCAGCCGAGCCAACAAAAACAGATTCGGCCCGGAAAACGCCTTCGGAAATTGCCGGCCTCCCTACAAACAGGCCTAACCGCGGGTTTTCCCGCTTAGTGACAACCCCTATTCCACAAGCATTTAAAGAACACTAGGCTTGCCTCCCACCAAGGAGGAAGCATGAAAAAAGTTTCAGCCGTCATCAGCGGCATCGCACTCTGCATCTGCACCCAGACTGCACCGGCGGCAGAGCCCATCCGGATCGCCGTAACTGGCCCCTATTCGGGTCCCTCATCGCCGATGGGCCAGTCCATGTTGGCTGGTGTCCGCCTGGCGATCAGCGAAATGAATCTGGGTGGCGGGCTGCTCGGGCGCCAACTGGTCCTGGTCGAAAAGGATGACAAGGGGGACCCGGCAACCGGCAAGGAGGTGGTCGAGGCAGCCATTCGCCAGGACAAGGTGGTGGCCGGACTCGGCGTGGTCAACACCGGCGTCGCACTGGCCTCACTGAAGGGCTATCAGGACGCCCGTGTGCCAGTCATCGTCAATGTCGCCACCGGCAGCTCGGTGGCTCGGCAGTTTTTCCCACCCGCCATCCCGGACAGCTACGTTTTCCGCAACTCGGCCAGCGACGACATCCAGGCTGCAATGATCGTGCGCGAAGCGGTCAAGCGTGGCCGCTACACCAAGCTCGCCATCTTCCACGACAGCACGCCCTATGGCGAACAGGGGCGCGACCAATTGACCCGGGAACTTGCCGCTCTCGAGCTCAAACCCGTGGCAGTCGAAAGTTTCGCCCCCGGCACCAGAGATCTTGCCACCAACCTGCAGCGAGCCCGCGAGGCCGGTGCCGAGGCGATCCTGACCTATGCCATCGGCCCGGAACTGGCCGTCATTGCCAACAGTCGGGCCAAGATGGGCTGGAAGGTGCCGATGATCGGCAGCTGGCCGTTGTCTCTGCCCAACTTCATCGACGCAGCCGGCAAGAATGCGGAAGGCGCGCGCATGCCGCAAAGTTTCGTCGAGGCAGCGAACAACTATCGCCGTACTTCCTTCATCAGCGCCTACCATCATGCCGATGGCAGCAAACGCATTCCCTCGGCGGTCTCTGCCGCCCAGGGTTACGACTCGGCTCTGCTACTGATAGCGGCCATCAGCCAGGCCGGCAGCACCGAAGGCCCGAAAATTCGCGCCGCGCTGGAAAACCTGCAAAAGCCTGTCTACGGCGTGATCACGACTTACTCACCGCCGTTTTCGAAAGACGACCACGAGGCGATCAGCGAGAACATGGTGCTGATGGGTGAGGTAAAACAGGGGCAGGTTGCTTTCGCCCATCCGGATGACGAAAAGCGCAGCCTCCTCGTCCACCGCAAGCCGAAAGTTCAGCCGGTCAATTGACCGGACTGGATGCGCAGGGTCCGCCCGCAACGGGCGGCAATTGCCTCGTCGTGGGTGACCAGCAGCAGGGTCGTTCCCTGTTTGGCGTTGAGATCGAACATCAGGTCGATAATCTGCTGGCCGGTCGCCGCATCAAGGTTGCCGGTCGGCTCGTCGGCCAGCACCAGTTGCGGGTTGGGCGCGAAGGCGCGGGCCAGGGCGACGCGCTGCTGTTCGCCGCCGGAGAGGTGTTTGGGATAGTGCTTCAGGCGGTGACTGAGGCCGACGCGTTCGAGCCATTCGCGTGCCGCGTTGGCCGCCGAGGCGGTGCCGGCCAGTTCGAGCGGCAGCATGACGTTCTCCAGCGCGGTCAGCGAGGGCAGCAACTGGAAGGATTGAAAGACGAAGCCGAGCAGCCGGCCGCGTAGCCTTGCCCGCTGATCTTCGTCGAGCGCCTTGAGCGAGACATCGTCGAGCCTGACATCACCGGCCGTGGCTTGATCCAGCCCGGCCAGCAGGCCGAGCAGCGTCGATTTGCCAGAACCGGAGGCGCCGATAATGGCGACGGTTTCGCCCGGCATGACCGAAAAGGAAATATCCTGCAAAATTGTCAGCGGC
>JAGTRV010000002.1 GCA_018262245.1 Pseudomonadota bacterium
CGCAAAGAGATCGGCAATTTCCGGCTCTTCACCCTCCCCCAGGCGACGGCAGAGTTTGATCATGCCGGCGCCGAACAGGGGCACGAGCAGGTGGGCGGCAATTTGCCCAAACAGGGGAACGATGGAAATAGCCATCAGAATGACCAGCAGCAGAACCGTACTACCGATCCAGACACCAGGATTGACGAGAAACATCGCCCACCCTTGGCGCAGCCAGTCAAAGCAGGCACCGGGATCGACTTCGCGGCTTTCGCCGGTAAACCGGGCTGGCGCCATCGGAAAAACAGGAGTTTCGTTCATGCGCGGATGCTAACGGGGGAGGGCTTCTGGAGCAAGGCGAAAACGGGCCAGCAGGTGCCGAAAGTCATCCGGATTCTTGATCGTTACCACTTCTCCGGCCCGTGGCTGGTGCCTGACCTCCAAACGGAGCAGCCAGAAACGCAAGGCGGCTGCCCGCCGCATGGCAGGCCAGGCGGCCCTTTCTGCCTCGATCAAGGGGCGCTGGGTGGTATAACCCGCCAGCAATGCGGCCAGTGTCGTTTCGTCAAAACACCAGTCGTTGGCCACGACGGCCAGATCAAACAGCCAGGCGTCCTCGCCGGCAAAATAAAAATCCAGCACGCCGGTCAGTCGGCCCGTCGAGTCCCAGAGCACGTTGTCGCGGAAAAGGTCGGCGTGAATGACACCCTTTGGCAGCTTCGACCAGTCCTGCAACGCCTGATAGACCAGCTCATCGGCCAGCAGGTCACACTCTTCCTCCGACACTAGCGGCAACAGGGCTGCGCCGACGGTCTGGCGCCAATTGGCGCCGCAGGGGTTGGGCAGTGGATTTGGCATGTTGGCCGCCGCCAGATGCAAGTGGGCCAACATTGCACCGACGGCGCGACAATGGGCGGCGCCGGGTGTTTCAAGTGCCGCGCCCGACAAACAGGTGAGCAGGGCGGCGGGCTTGTCGCACAGCATTCGCCAGTAACGCCCACCACCATCGGCCAGCGGCTGCGGACAAGGGATGCCGCGCTGGGCCAGCGTGTCCTGCAAGGCCAGATAAAAATCCAGCGCAGAGAGGTCGACACGTTCGAACAGCGTGAGCACGAAACGACCGCTGGTGGTCATCACGAAGTAATTGGAGTTCTGCATGCCGGCGGCAATGCCGGCATGGTCGATCAACTCGCCCAGCCCTAGCGGCTGGAGCCAGGCGGCGAGCTCATCCCGCCCGACCTTGGTATAGACGGACAAGGCTTACCAGCTATGAATGACCCACATCGGCGGCTTGACCGGCTTCTGGTTGATATCCGCCTCGATGAACTGGCCGTCACCCTGGCGATCGACCAGATAGTAGGCTGGGCCAACGGCCGGCGTCACCTTGACCATGTAGAGCTTGCCCTTGACCCGGAATTCCTCGCGGGTTTCCGTGTCTTTCTTGACAATGGTCACTTGTGGCTCAAGCGCTTCGTCAAAGGCTTCCATGCCCGGCGGCGGTGGCGGTACGGCCGGCAGGGGCTGGAGATCGCCCTTCTGCGCCCAGACAGGCAAGGCAGCAAAAAGCAGGATGGGTAGAAGGCGGCGCATGGTCAAATCCTCGGGTTCGATGACCTGATTTTACAGGTTGAGCAGCATCTCGTGTTCGTTCGGCAAGGGGCCGAACGGGCGAGATTCGTAATGCTTGAAGATGGCCTCGACGACCTTTTCAGGTTCGTCGATCAACTGGATCAGGTTCATGTCTTCCGGGTCGACCATACCCTCAGCCACCAGACGGTCCTTGAACCAGGCAATCATGCCGCCCCAGAAGGCGGAACCGACCAGAATCAGCGGTATCTTGCGGCCCTTGCCGGTCTGGATCAGCGTCAGCGCCTCCATCAGTTCGTCCAGTGTGCCGAAGCCGCCGGGCATCACCACGTAGGCGCTGGCGAAGCGAACGAACATGTATTTGCGGGCAAAAAAGTGCCGGAAAGTCTGCGAGATGTCCTGATACGGGTTGTTCTTTTGCTCGTGTGGCAGCTGGATATTCAGACCGACTGACGGCGATTTACCGAAGAAGGCCCCCTTGTTGGCCGCTTCCATGATGCCGGGACCGCCACCAGAAATCACCGAAAAGCCGGAGTCGGACAGCAACCGGGCCGTTTGCTCGGTCAGCATGTAATAGGGAGACTCCGGGCGAACGCGGGCGCTGCCGAAAATGGTCACCGCCGGCTTGATCGCCGCCAGGCGCTCTGTCGCCTCGACGAACTCTGACATAATGCCGAAAATCCGCCACGACTCGCGGGCCGTCGTACTTTTCAGGATGGCCTCAGTCTCCACCCCAGTTACCAATTTATCGCTTTCCGTCACTTCTCATGCCTCTCTTGTTGTTAGTGGACGGTTCGTCCTATCTCTACCGCGCTTTCCATGCCCTGCCCGACCTGCGCAACAAGGCCGGCGAGCCGACGGGCGCCATCTACGGCGTTCTGAACATGCTACGTCGTCTCGAGAGCGACTACAAGGCAGACTACAAGGCCGTCGTCTTCGACGCCAAGGGCAAGACTTTCCGTGACGACTGGTATCCCGAATACAAGGCGCATCGCCCGCCGATGCCCGATGACCTGGTCCAGCAGATCGAACCGCTGCACGCCGCGATCAAGGCAGCCGGCTGGCCGCTGCTGATGGTCGATGGCGTTGAAGCCGACGACGTGATCGGCACGCTGGCCACCAACGCCACTGCCGACGGGATCGAGACGCTGATATCCACCGGCGACAAGGATCTGACCCAACTGGTCAGCTCGCATGTCCGCTGGTACAACACGATGAGCAATGAACTGCTCGACGAAGCCGGCGTTGAAGCCAAGTTCGGCGTGCCGCCAGGCAAGATCGTCGATTATCTGGCGCTGGTCGGCGACACCGTCGACGGCGTACCGGGTGTCGCCAAATGCGGCCCGAAGACCGCGCTGAAATGGCTGGCCCAATATGGCTCGCTTGATGAAGTCGTCGCCCATGCCAACGAGATCGGCGGCGTGGTCGGCCAGAACCTGCGCGATCACCTCGGCTTCCTGCCGCTCGGCAAGCGGCTGGTCACCGTGGCTTGTGACCTCAGCAACCTGCCGGCGCCGAGCACCTTGACCACCACTGCGCGAGACACGGCAACCTTGCGCGAACTCTATACCCGCTACCAGTTCCGTACCTGGCTGGGCGAAATCGACGGACCGGAAGCGGCGGCGGCCGTGCCGGCGCGCGAAGTATCGGCGACACCCGCCGCAGCGCCGACCGCTGCCATCGCAGTCCATTACGAAACCGTGCTGAGCTGGCCGCAATTCGATGCCTGGCTGGCGAAGATCGAAGCGGCGGAACTGACGGCCCTTGATACCGAAACGACCAGCCTCGACTCCTTCGCCGCCCGCATCGTCGGCATCTCGCTGTCGGTCACCCTTGGCGAAGCCTGCTACATCCCGCTCGCTCACACCGCCCCCGGGGTCGCCGACCAGCTGCCACGCGAGGAAGTGCTGGCCAGGCTGAAATCCTGGCTGGAGTCTGCCAACCACAAGAAGGTGCTGCAGAACGCCAAGTACGACCAGCACGTCTTCGCCAACCATGGCATCGCGCTGTCCGGCATCGCCCACGACACCATGCTGCAAAGCTACGTCATCGAGTCCGACAAGGGCCACGACCTCGGCCAGCTGTGCACCCGCCATCTCGGGCTGGATACCATCGCTTACGAAGACCTGTGCGGCAAGGGCGCCAAGCAGATCACCTTCGATCAGGTCGACATCGAACGCGCTGCCACTTACGCTGCCGAAGATTCCGACGTCACGCTGCGCGTGCACAACGTACTGCATCCGCAGTTCGCCAGCGAACCTGGGCTGTCACGCATCTACCACGAGATCGAAATGCCGGCCCGTCAGGTCATCTGGCAGATCGAGCGCAACGGCATTCTGATCGACAGCGACGTTCTAAGCCGACAGAGCCACGAGATGGGTCAGAAGATCATGGCACTCGAAGCCCAGGCCTACGAACTGGCTGGCCAGCCGTTCAATCTGGCCTCGCCGAAACAGCTGGCCGACATCCTGTTCGAAAAGCAGGGCTTGCCGGTCAAGAAGAAAACCCCGTCCGGTGGCCCGTCGACCGACGAAGAAGTGCTGTCGGAATTGGCCCTCGACTACCCGCTGCCCAAGCTGCTGCTCGAACACCGTAGCCTGTCCAAACTCAAGGGTACCTACACCGACAAGCTGCCGCGCATGGTCAATCCGCAGACCGGAAGAGTGCATACTCACTTCTCCCAGGCAGCCGTAGTAACGGGCCGGCTCGCTTCCAGCGACCCCAATCTGCAGAACATCCCGGTACGCAGCGAGGAAGGCCGGAAGATTCGTACCGCCTTCATTGCCCCGGCGGGTAGCAGCATCGTCTCGGCCGACTATTCGCAGATCGAACTGCGCATCATGGCCCATCTGTCGGGCGACGAACGCCTGCTCGACGCCTTCGCCCACGGCGAGGACGTGCACAAGGCCACAGCCGGCGAAATCTTCGGCGTCACGCCGCTTGAAGTCGGCCCCGACCAGCGCCGTGTCGCCAAGAGCATCAACTTCGGCCTGATCTACGGCATGAGCGCCTTCGGCCTGGCCCGCCAGCTCGGGCTGGAACGCAGCGCAGCGCAGACATACATCGACCGCTACTTCGCCCGCTACCCCGGCGTTGCCCGTTACATGGAAGAAGCCCGCGAATCGGCTCGGCAGCACGGCTACGTCGAAACCGCCTTCGGCCGCCGCCTGTGGTTCCCGGATATCCGCTCGAGCAACGGCAACCGCCGCCAGGGCGCCGAGCGCGCCGCGATCAACGCGCCGATGCAAGGCACGGCGGCCGACCTGATCAAGCTGGCCATGATCGCCGTGCAAAACTGGCTGGAGAAATCCGCGCTGAAATCACACCTCGTATTACAGGTGCACGACGAACTGCTGCTCGAAGTACCGGATGGCGAACTGATGGACGTCCGCACCCACCTGCCGCGCCAGATGGGACAAGTGGCCGAACTGAAGGTACCGCTGGTCGTCGAAGTCGGCGTCGGGCCGAACTGGGAAGCGGCGCACTAGTCGGACTAGTCGCCTTCCAGCGCCCGCACGGCGGCTTCGACCGCATCAACTGAAATATCCGCCACCGCAAAGGTCGAAGGCTGCAACAGCACATGCCGCGCGCCCCACGGATACCAACGGGTGCGCTTGGCTTCGGAATTTTCGAACAGCGCGGCCGTCTTTAAATTGAGCGCTACCGCGAGGTGCATGGCGCCGCCATCGGCACCGACGAACCCGTCGCACAGCGACAGCGCGGCAATCAGTTCCTCCAGGCGCTCGGTGACGACAGGCACCGCCCCCTTGTCCTTGCAGGCGGCCAGCACCTGTGCCGCCTTCTCGTCATCGCCCGGATGCGCCGGATGATCAGCTGCGCCCGGTGACCAGAACAAGGCAAAACCCCGCTCCGGAGAAGCCAGGCGCTCGATCAGCTCGATATATTTTTCGGCCGGCCAGCGCCGGCTTTTTTCGCGAGCACTGAGGTGGATGGCCCAGATCTTCCGTCCTGCCAGTTCGGCCAGTTTCGGGCGCATGGCGCTTACGACTTCAGGCAACGGGCTCAGCTGCAACGGGCCAAGTTCAGGCTGGATACCTAGCGGCGCCAGCAGCTTGCCGACCGCCTCGACCTCATGAAAAGGTGCGCCTGGCTTGTCGGCAATGATCCGACGAGCGCCAACCAGGCGCGCGTAACGATCCCCACCCGGCGACGCCACGATCGCCACATCAATGCCCTTGCGGCGCAGTTTCCACAGCAGCCCGGCCGTCTCCAGCCAGATCGCCAGCTTGCTCTCGCCCGGGCCACGGTGCTTGGCCTTGCGGTAGGCAAACACTTCATCGACATCCGGATTGCCGCGCATCACGGCAACGTTGTACTGATTGACCAGCACGCCGATCCAGGCGTCGGGCATCGCCCGGCGCAAGGCTGCGAGCATCGGGGTGGTACACACCAAGTCGCCGATGTTGTCGCGACGAATGACCAGGATATTCATTGCTTCTCCACGGCAGGGGCAGATTGTTCCGAAATGGCCAGGCCGACCAGAATGCCGACCAGCGCACAGGCCATGTTGGCCAGCCCGCCGACCCAGAAGCCGTTGGCCAGATTGCTCAGCAGGTAGGCGAGCAGCGTCGTCAGGATAACCACCCGCAAGCGCCGATACTCGACCGGTCCGCGCACCAGGCCTTTCAAACCCTGCCAGAAGACGGCCAGCCAGAAAGCCAGCACCAGCAACAGGCCGGGAATGCCGATCTCGAAGGCCACCTGAAGGAAATAGTTGTGCGGATTGACCTTGCCATAGCTGGCCTCCGTCTCTTCGCCGAGGAAATAAGCCGTCTTGCCCGGATCGTTCGCCTTCCAGCGTTCGGCGTAACCGCCATCGTTGATCGCCCAGGCCAGCTTTTTCCAGCCATAGCCGTAGCCGAGCAGCGGCCGGGCTTCGATCAGTTCGACGACGCCGGACCAGACATCAAGTCGCAGGCTCAAGCCCTGGTTGGTCACATACGTATCGGTTTGCGCCAGAGAGCGGTATTTTTCGAGATAGCCGAGATTGCTCTGCGAGGCGACCCAGCCAGCACCGAGCGCCATGAGCAGGAACACGGCGGCGAGAGCCTTCCAGGCGCGCAGCAAACCGAACAGGACGATCACCGAAATGGCGACGACCAGCAGCGGACTACGCGAACCGTACAAACCGGTCAGCACCACGCCAAGCACGACGAGCGCGCCGAGCAGCAGTCGTTGCCGCAGGTCGGCTGCAGTCGATACCGCAAAAGCGATGATCAATGGCAGGCAAAAACTGGCCATTGTCGCGTAGCCACCCCAGAACGAGCGGTGGGAGCGCGGAATCTGTCCCTCGCTCAGCGCATGCCCCGCCAGATAGGAGCCGACTTCGAATCCGGACAGCACACTGACCGCCGCGAAACCGGCCATGATCATCCACAAGGCCGTTCGTGCCTGGCTGGCGCTATTCACCAGCAGGCAACCGACCAGCAGCAACTCGGCCTGCACCAGCAGGTCGCGCGACAGTGCATGCAAGCTGTCGGCGGCATAGGGGCTGGCCGCTGATACCGTCATGCACCAGATGACGATGGCCATCCCCAAACCGAGCACGATGTTCCGGCTGCGCAAGCGCTGGCGAATCTCGGCGCGCAGGGCAAGCGGAATCGCCAGCACGATCAGGCCGACCATCAGCAGGTACTTCACAGCCACGAATTTCTCGAAAGGCTGGATGAAAAGCAGCCCCCACCACATGCCCAAGGCCAGTTGCACCAGCCGGTCCGGCTTGCCAGCGATCGTTTCTGCAGCGCCGCTCATTGCCCCTGCTCCATCTTTTCCAGCACCGCCTTCAGCGCCAGTCCATTCTGGCGCGCATCGTAATGGGTCCGCGCGTGGTTCAGGCAATGCGCCCCCAGTTCGGCCGCCAGTTCGCGCGAGGCGTGGATGGCCCGCAGCTTGGCGGCCAGATCCCAAAAATCGCCCGGCGTGAAAATCAGCTCGTCGCGTTCGCCGACGACCTCGGGCAAACCGCCCACCCGCGACACCACGGTAGGCAGTCCGCAGGCCATCGCCTCGGCGACGACGAAGCCGAACTGCTCGGCCAGGTTGATCGCCGGCAACGCCGGCAGCACGAAGGCATCGGATTGCGCGTAGATGTCGGGCAAGGCGTCGTATTTCAGGAAGCCGGTGAACTTCACCCGGTCCTTGATGCCGAGCAGTTCAGCCGCCTGCTCCAACCCCTGGCGCTGGGCGCCCTGGCCAACGAACATCAGTTCCAGATTGGGAATTTCCGAGAGAAGCTCCTTGGCCGCATAGAGCAAGGTGTAGCAGCCCTTCCAGCTGACCAGCTTGCCGACGAACAGGATACGGAACACATCATCCTTTTTCGGTTGCGGACGCGGCTGGAAGACCTCGGTATCGACGCCGGGATAGACGTGGACGATCTTCTCTGCGGGTATCCCTTCGAGCAGCAGCACGCGGCGGCAGGTATCGGTGATCGCCACGAACAGATCGACCTGCGGAAAGGCCGCCTGGCGGATGGCCAGCGAACGCGGGTCGAACATGTCGACGAAGGGGATGGTGAAGGGAATCCAGTACACCAGCTTGAACTCGTGGCCCTTGGCCTTCAGCGAAGCCAGCGTGTGCAACGAGCGATCCGACCCGGTCAGCGCGACATCGAACTCGCCGCCGGCCGCCGAGCGTTCGACTTCCTGGTAGAAGAAATCGCGTTTCTTGTCGTTGTCGTTTTCCTTCAGGCGGCGCCAGGCCTTGAGCGGCGACTTCAGGTAGTCGCGCAGCTGCTGTTTCTTGGTCAGCAGATGCACCCGGTGCGGCGTGATGTTGAGTCCGGACTTGTTCTTTTCGGACAGGAAGAAGGTCGTATTCGGGATCGAATCGAACAACTGGGCAAAATAGCGCCCTACCCCATAGTCCTTGAATACGGCTAGTTTCATTGTCGATACTCGGCAACGGAATTTCGGGAAACCAATATCGTCTCGACCGCCTGTACGACGGCCGCAATCGGCATATTGGCAATGCACGCCCGGGTACCCAGATGGCAGGAATAAGGCGCATCGAAGGCGTGCGAACAGGGGGCGCAGGGTTCGGCGCTGCGGATCACGACCGCCCGGCAACCGATCGGGCGCTGGTCGTCGGCATCGGCCGGGCCCATGAAATCGACGACCGGCACGCCCAGCGCATCGGCCATGTAGGTGGCGCCGGAGTCGACGCCGACGAAGCAATCGAGGGCGCCGAGCAGCACTGGCAACTCGTCGAGCCCCCATTGGCCGGTGGTATCGATGGCACGCCCCGCGGGCAGTTGGGCCAGCACGGTTTCGGCAGCAGCCCGGTCGGCATCGGTACCGATCAAGACTAGCGTGGCCGGAGTATGGTTGACGATCTGGCCGGCCAGCGCAGCCACTTGCGCCGCATCGAGCGCCTTCATGCGGTTACCGGCGCCCAGCCCGAAACCGACCAGCGGGCGCTGACAAATTGGCGACCAGGCGTTCAGCTTGGCTTGTCCACTCTCCGCCCCGCGGACCTCGTTGGGCAAGGCGAGCAAAACAGCATCCACCTTGATTCCCAAACCGGCGATGGCTCGCAGGGCCGTCTCGCGGAACAGCTGTCCCCGTCGGTGCGGCTCGCCATAGGTCAGGAAGGGCCAGGCCAGGCGGGAACTCCCCTGGCGCCGGTCGGCGAGCACCGACACCCGCTTAGGCACACCGGCCCAGAACGGGACCAGCAGATTGGTCAGATTGGGGCTCAGAATCAGCACCCCGTCGTAGCCTTCACCCAGCAGCTCAAGCAGCCAGCGCTTGCCTGCCCAGCCCTTGAAGCCTTGCTTGGGCAAGGCGATGATCCGATCGATGCTGTCCAGCCCCTTGGCCAGCGGCACATTGACCGGATGCAGCAAAGCAACAATCTCGACTTCCGGCAAACGGCGGCGCAAGGCACGGAAGACCGGTGTCGTTGCCACAAAATCGCCGATCTTGGCAGTCTGGATGACCAGGATGCGGTTATTGACTGACGAACGGCGCAGGGCGGCCCGCAACCAAAGCAGCGGCGAAGCCAGCCAGGTCAGCAGCAGGTAGATCACCGGGCCGCCTCGTCCAGAACCTGCATCACGCCGGCCACGTAGGCCTCAATCGAATAGCGTTCGGCCACCCGATGCCGGCCAGCCTCGCCCATTTTTTGGCGCAACTCGGCATCACTCAGCAGGCGGCGCAGCGAGGCGGTCAGCGCTGGCACATCGCCATAGGCGTAAAGCAGGCCGGTTTCTTCATGGACGATCAGTTCGCGGGTGCCGGTCACATCGGAACCAACCACCGGCTTGCCGGCCAGCATGGCCTCAAGCACCACCCGTGGCAGACCTTCCTTGCTCGAGCAGAGGACACAGACATCCATCACCTGCACCCAGGCCAGCGGCAGCGACTGGAAGCCGACGAAACCGACCTGATCGATCAGCCCCAGACGGGTCACGGCGCTTTCCAGTTCGGCTCGCTGAGGTCCTTCGCCAAGGATCAAACAGGTCACCGGCAGCCCTTCAGCCTTCAGGTTAGCGACCGCCTGCAGCAGATGGAGCACGCCTTTGCGCACCGTCAGCTGGCCCACAGTGCCAATGACCAGACCCTTGGTCGTCGGCGGCAGCTCGACCGGGGCGGGCAAGGCGATTCGGCTATCGATGGCGTTATAGACGACGCGCAGGCGGTTCTCGGCGACATGCTGGGCCGCCAGCACATCGGCCACGCCTTGCGAGACGCAAATGATGCGCGTCGCGGTGCGATTGACCACGGCCGCCTCGTTGGCCTGCAGGGTCGGTTCGATGCGGCAGTGCTGGACGACCGGCAGATCGGCCGCCTCGGCGGCCAGATAGCCTTCCAGATTCGACGACGGCTGGTTGTTCATGTACAGCAGATCGTAAGCGCCTTCTTCGAGCAGCAGGCGCAAGGCGGCAACGCGCGGTTTGATCCGCCACTGCATTTCGATGGCCAGCACCGCCCGCTTCTTCAGCCGGCCGGACCACGACAACAGGCCGCGCGCGATCTCCTTCGCCAGCTTGGCCCACAGCGGCTGTTTGCGGGTGGGTAGCACGATCAGCGGAATACCGATGTCGGCCAGCTCCTCGGACAGCAGGCGGCCGTTCTTTCCCTTCTTGTAGTCCTTATAAAAGCAGCAGCTCACATCGAAGCGAGAGCGGTCGATACGCTTCAGCAACTCGAACATGCTGTTAGTGCCACCGCCCCATTCGTTGCCGGTGTCGAGCAGCAGGACGCGCTTGGGGGCTGGTTTGGGCAAATTCATGCCTGCCCCCGACTCAGGATCGTATCGACGGCTGAAACCACTTCATCGACCGCGATGTTGTCCATGCAGATCGGCTCGGCATAGGGACAGTTTTTCGAGAAGCAGGGGTCGCAGGTCCGCCACTTGCGAATGATGATGTGCTTGTCCAGATCGTAACCCGGGCCGGATCGGGCCGGATCGGACACCGCGAACAGCGCGACGACGGGCGTCTCGACCGTCACCGCCAGGTGCATCGGCCCGGTATCGCCGGTCACCAGCAGGCTGGCACGGCGCAACAGGTCGGGCAAGGCAATCAGCGGCAACTGGCCGGCCGAGGCCCAGGCGCGCACGCCGCCGGCAAACGGCGCGGCTGCCTCGATACCCACTGCCACCTCCTGGCACAGCGCCGCTTCGGCCGGTGAGCCGGTGACAACGAAACGCAAATCGGGCCGCGCCTTGACCATTTCAACAGCCGCTGCGATGAACCGCGAACGCGGCCAGCGCCGGCTCATCGTCGAGGCGCCAGGCTGGAAGGCAACGATGGTGGCGTCCTGCCAGCCGCGATCAGCCAGCGCCTTGTCCAGCGCCGCCTGACCTTCGGCATGGGCCGGCACGGTCATACGGCGGTCGAATTCGCCGACGGCCCCGGCCAGTTTGGCTACCGCCAAGCGCTGATCGATGCCATGCCCGAGATCGTCCCAGCCAAACACTGGCTCATGGTTGCTGAGCAGGAAATTCCAGCGGTTGTTGTTGGGCAGCTTGAAGATGTGGCGGGCCCCGGACAGATAGGCCAGCGGCGTCGCCTGCGGCTCGTTGCCGTGCAGGATGACGGCGAGGTCGAAACCCTTCAGTTGCCCGGCCGCATGGCGGAAACCCCGCCATTTGCCGTCGTAGGGAATCAGCTCGTCCACCTCGGCCAGTCCGCTGAATAGCTGCAGCAAGGAAGGATGCACCAGCAGCGTGATGTGTGCCTGCGGATAGGTCTGACGCAATGCCCGCAACCCCGGCGTCGACAACAAGGTATCGCCCAACGCCGTGCAGGAAATGACCAGGATGCGACGAATGGCCGGCGTCCCGAGCACTTCGGCCGGACGCGGCCGCTTGTCGAGCGCCCGCTTCAGGCGCAGCCAGCGGTAGAGCAGTGGTTCGCGCAGGCGCAGACGCATCAGTGCCCCTTCTTGCCCGACTTCAGGCCGAGATAGAGCGCCGACAGCAGCGGCCGGCCGTAGATGCCCATGCGCCCGCCGAACCACTTGGCCGGCTTGTCCTTGATGACCAGACGTGGAATCCGCCCCGGATCGACTTCGCGCCGCACCACACCAGGCTCGGTGGTGTACAGGTGAGTGAAACCGGCTGCCCGGGCCACACGCTGGTAGGCGGCATCGTAATAGCCCTGCGGCCAGCACAGATGCGGGCTGTCCACGCCAAGCCGGGCGGCCAGCGTGGCACGCGAGGCAGCGAGGTCGTCAGCCAGTGCCTGATCGCGTTCCGACTGATCGGCAATCTTGCGGTCCCAGCGGGTATGGGTGTGGGTGTGCGAATGGAAGTCGACGGTGCCGGCATCCCGCATGGCCTCAACTTCCGACCAGCGCAGAAAGGCGTCATCCAGCTTGCCCTCGGCGGCGGCAGCCATCGCCTGAGCATGGGTCGGCACGTCCGGCACGTCGGGTTGGCCAGCATGCGGACGGACCTCGCCTTCGCCCATCCAGCCAGTGATCAGGAACAACGTGGCGCGCTGGCCAAACTCCTTGAGTACTGGGTGGGCGTAGACCCAGTTGTCGAGATAGCCGTCGTCGAAGGTGACCAGCACGCTTTTCTTTGGCACCTCGCCGGTCGCCAGAATCCGGGTGAACTCGTCGGTCGACAGGGTTTTCCAGCCATTTTCGGCCAGCCACTGCATGTGCGCCCGGAAATTCTCCGGCGAGCAGGTCACCAGCCCGGGTTTCGGGCTGATGTGGTGGTACATCAGCACGGGCAGCGGCTGCCCGAAGCTCATTTCGCCCCCAACAGGCGCTGGTACAAAGCTTCCATGCCTTGCGCCATCACTTCGCGGGCGAACTTGCGGCGCACGAATTCGGTGGCATTGGCGCCCATCGACTGGCGCAGCACCGGGTCGGCGAGCAGGCGGCTGATCGGTTCGATCAATGCCTTGCCATCGTGCGCCGGCACCAGATAGCCGGTTTTTCCGTCAAGGATGACTTCAGGCACGCCATCGACGTTCGACGCCACGGCCGGCAGGCCCATCGCACCGGCCTCGATGAAAGCGGTCCCCAGTGCTTCCTGATGCGTCGGCAGGACGAAAACGTCGAGCGAGGCGAGCACGTTGGTCACGTCGCGGCGCAGGCCAAGCAGGTGGATGCGTCCTTCCAGCCCGTCGGCAGCGATGCGCGCCTTCAGGTTGTCGGTCTGCGGCCCATCGCCGGCAAAGACAAAATGGGCATTCGGGAAGCGCTTCAGCACTTCCGGTGCCGCATCAAGAATATCGGCATGCCCCTTCTTGGCACGCAGGATGGCCACCGTGCCGACCAGCAGCGACTCGGCCGGCAGCCCCAGTTCCTGGCGCAGGTTTCCCTGCACGGTGCTCCGGTCGTAGCGCGAGAAATCAACACCGGTCGGGATGGTCGTAATCCCCTCACGCGGCACGCCGGCCTCGACCAGGTAGTTCTCGACGTACTTGCTGACCGTCACGACATGGTCTGGCAGCACGCTGTAGGTAAATCGCGAGGTGATCGGCAGCGCCAGGTGGCGGGTGCGAACAATGCGCGGGCGCTTGAACATCGTCCGTGCGGCCATGCCGGCCAACTGCGTGTCGCGGCCGCTGTGGGTATTGACGACATCGGCCTGGAAACGCTTGATGACGCTACGCAACCGGAACACGGCAGGAAAGTCGATCGCTCCACGCATGTCGACGACAAAAGTCTCGAACCCGGCTTCCTTGGCCCGGTCGAGAATGCGGGCCCCGGGCCGACCGACAACGGCCAGCACATGCCCCCGGTCGCGCATGGTGACCAGTTCGTTCAGCGTACGGTTTTCCTGACCGCCCCAGCCTTTGGACGATTCGGTGTGCAGGATACGCATCAGGCCGCGACCTCTTCCGCCTTCTGCATGCGGTACAGGCGAGCGTACAGGCCATCGTGGGCGAGCAGTTCGGCATGCGAGCCCTCTTCCTGTTTGTGGCCGTGTGCCAAGGCGATGATGCGGTCGGCGCGCTCGATGGTCGACAACCGGTGCGCAATGACCAAGGTGCTGCGGCCACGCATCAGTTCGTCGAGAGCGGCCTGGACATGGCGTTCGGATTCGGTATCGAGCGCCGACGTCGCTTCGTCAAGAATCAGGATCGGCGCGTCCTTCAGAATGGCGCGGGCAATGGCCAGACGCTGGCGCTGACCGCCGGACAGCTTGACGCCGTTTTCACCGATCATGGTGTTCAAACCCTCTGGCAAGGCATCGATGAATTCCAGCGCATGCGCTGCCTTGGCCGCGGCACGAATTTCTTCCAGCGTCGCGTCACGCTTGCCGCCATAGGCAATGTTGGCGCCGATGGTGTCGTTGAACAGCACGACATCCTGGCTGACCAGTGCGATGTTGTCGCGCAGGCTGTTCAGGCGGATGTTCGGCAGCGCATGGCCGTCGACCCGGATTTCGCCGGCGTCGAGGGCGTAGAAACGGGGCAACAGATTGGCCGCCGTCGTCTTGCCACTGCCTGAGGGGCCGACCAGCGCCACGCACTCGCCGGGCCGCACGGTCAGCGACACACTGTCGAGCGCCGGACGTTCGGACCCTGGATAGGTGAAGGTCACGCCGTCGAATTCGACCAGACCCTGAGCGCGACCCAGCTCTTCCTTGCCGCTATCTGGCTCGGTCTCTTCATCGACCAGCGAAAAGACGCTTTCCGCTGCGGCCAGACCACGCTGGATCGGCGCGTTGACGTCAGTGACCCGCTTCAGCGGCGCCATCAGCATCAGCATGGCGGTAACGAAGGAAACGAAACTGCCGACCGTCGTCTGGTCGCTGGAGGCCTGCTTGAGCGCAACGCCCATGATGATCGCCACACCGGAGGCGGCAAAGAACTGGACCAGCGGGCTTTGTGCGGCAGAAGCCAGCGTCGCGCGCATGGCCAAGCGGCGCTGCTCGCGGATCGATTCATAGAAACGATCTTCTTCGTAGGACTGACCGCCGAAAATCTTGACGACCTTGTGGCCCTCAATGGCCTCCTGCAGCACCTGGGTAATCTTGCCCATCGACTCCTGCTGCCCCCGGGCCACGCTGCGCAGGCGCCTGCTGAAGACACGCACGACGATGGCGATGAAAGGGACCACGCTCAGGGTGATCAGGGTCAGTTGCCAGTTCAGCCAGAGCAGCCAGACGAGCAGGCCGACAATGGACAGCGAGTCCTTGATCAGCGAGGTCAGCGCATTGGTCGCCGCACCGGCAACACCGGTCACGTCGTAGGCAATGCGCGACATCAGGCGACCGGACAGGTTGTCGCTGTAGTAGCGGGTCGGCAGGCGAACCATGCGGGCAAACATGGCCTGGCGCAATTCGGCCACGACGTTGTTCGACACCCAGCTCATCAGGTAATCGCCGAGGAAGCCGAAAATGGCGCGGACCAGGAAGATGCCCATGATGGCCAGCGGGTAGAACAACCAGTCCCACGGGCCATTGGCCTTGGAAAAACCATCATCGAGCAGCGATTTCATGATCGCCGGAAAGACCGGCTCCGCCAGCGAGGCCACCCCCATGCACGCCAGCGCGGCGAGAAAGGCCTTCCAGTATGGGCGGACATAAGTCAGCAGCCGGAGGTACAGCTCACGGCTGGTCATGTCATGAGACATGCAAATCCTTGAAGCGAAAAGTAGAACCCGGGATTATACCCGCGAGCGTCAACGGCGGCCGAGTGAGCGGTAGAGCGCCAGCAGGCGGTCGGCCATGGCAGGCAGCGTCAGCGGTTCGGCAACCGCCCGCGCCGCTTCCCGGGCCTTAACATTCCCGACAAGACCGGCCAGATCGTCCAGCCGGCGGGCCAGACCATTGATATCGACCGCATCGACCACCCAGCCGTTTTCGCCGGAGCGCACCCATTCCTGCGCCCCGCAGGTCGTCGAAGTCACCACCGGCAGGCCGCAGGCAAAAGCCTCGAGCGCCGCATTCGGGCAAGGATCGTACAGCGTCGGCAGCACGAAGCCGTCGGCCGCCCCGTACCAGGGACGAACATCCTTGAGCGGCCCGGTGAAGAGCACGCGCCTGGTCAGTCTGAGCAGCTCGGACAACTTCTGCATCGCCTTCAGCTTGCGGTCGGCGCCGACGATGACGATCCGCGCATCGGTCCGCTGCATGCGCGCCACCGCCCGCAGCAGTTGGGGGATTCCCTTGCGTTCGAAGCCGCTGCCGACGAAGAGCAGCAACGGCGCATTATCCGGAATGCCGTTGGCGGCCCGCACCGAGCGCCGGAATTCATCGGCCAGCCCGGGATGGAAAACCTCGGTATCAACCCCGTTGTAGATCACCTGCAATTTGCTGCGCGCGACCCCGTAATAGCGCTCGACTTCGTCGGCCACCATCTGCGAGTTGCAGATCACTGCCTGCAGGGCCGGGTCGGCAAACATCGCCTTTTCCGCCCCCAGCACGTAGCGGTGATACGGCGACCAGCGCTGCGTCAGCCGCTGCAGTGGGCCGAGAATGCGGGCGCGATGGTCGAGCCAGGCCGCATGCACGCCGTCGCCTGCCCGGAAAATCATGCAACCGGGAATCCGTTCGTGTGACTGCGTGATATCAAACTCACCCCTGGCCATTTCGGCCTGCGCCGCTTCGGCAAAACTGCGGTCACGCGCCGCCCGGCCGCCCAGTAGCCGGGAATAAGCCGGATCGCAGGTAATCTGTCGGAAACCCTCGCGCGGTGCGCCATCCCAGTTGCGGGTAATGAGCGTGACCTCAGCCCCTTCACCGGCCAGCGCCCCAAGCGCGCGCTCGACAAAGCGCTCGGCACCGCCGAACGGGTTGTAGCGCTGACGGATGATCGCGATCTTCACGCGCCGAGCAATTCCTGCGCCGCGGCCATCACTTCGTCGACCGCGATCGTCACCAGACAATCGCTGACCTTGCCGCCGCCGCAACCGTCGGCACCGCAAGGCCGGCATGGATGCGCCGTGCTGGCCACGACGCGGCTTGGCACGCCCCACGGCCCCCACTGCTTGTCGCCGGAAGGCCCGAACAAGGCCACCGTCGGCGTACCCACCGCCGCCGCAATGTGCATGGGCGCCGAATCGACACCGATGAAGAGCTTCGAGGCCTGCGTCAAAGCCGCCAGTTCCTTTAGCGACAACTGCCCGGACAGGTTGAACGCCGGCTTGGCCAGCCGCGCCTGAATGGCCGTCAGCATGTTCTTTTCATCCTGGCTCGGCGCGGCCGTCAGCACCACGACATGACCCGCCGCCTGCAGGCGATCGACCAGCGCCGCCATGCGCTCGACCGGCCAGCACTTGAAGAACCAGCGCGACGCCGGGTGAACATGAATGAAATCCTGGCCGTGCAAGCCAAAGCCAGCCAGATGGGCTGCCACGGCACCCTCGGCAGCCGCCCCCGGCACCAGCGTCAGGCACCGTTCATCCGGGCCGGGTTGAATGCCGATGCGGCGCAGCGAGTCCAGATTGCTCTCCGCCATGTGGCGCAAGGGGTTATGCATGGTCTGGATATGGGAAAAACTCTGCTTCCAGCGCTTGCTCCGCCCACGCACCGCCGGACCGACCGCCCAGCGCGGCTTCAACAGCCGGCACAGCCAGGCGCCGCGCCAATGTTCGGTCAGGTGGATGATCAGGTCGTAGCCACGCGCCTTCAGGGTGTTATAGAGCGCCAATTCGGCCTTGAGCTGGCCAAGAGCACCCAACTGCTTCCACTTGCGATCGATGGTGTGCACTTCAGCAATGGCCGGATGCAAGGTCACCATCTCGGCCGTGTCGGCATAGACCAGTGCATCGATCTCGACCTGCGGCGCATGCGCCTTGAGCACCGAGAAGACCGGCGAACTGACCAGCACATCGCCATGGTGGCGCAGCTTGATGACCAGCGCCCGCTTGATTTCACCGAGCGGCACCGCGTCGCGCAGAGGATTGAAAGTTTCCATGCCCGGCATTCTACTAGCAGCCGCCATTGCGGATAACGCCGGCGTTACCGGGAGATGTCGATCACGGTGCAGGAACCGTAAGCGAAGTTAAGCTCCGTCCACCGCTCCGGCGGCAACCCCTGCCAGTGCGCCAGCAAGGTGCGGATCACCCCGGCATGGGTGACGATCACCGCCTCAGGCACAGCCAGCGAATCAACCAAGCCCAGCGCCCGCTGCTGCAATTGACGTGGTGATTCCCCGTCCGGCGGAGCATAGCCGGCCACATCGGCGGCCCAGGCATCCAGTTCGGCCCGTGGGATATCGTCCCAGCGCCGTCCCTCCCAGCGGCCGAAATCCATCTCGGCCAAGCGCTCGTCGATGATCGGCCGCGCGTGCAGTTGCTCCGCCAAGGCTCGACAGCGGCGCAAGGGGCTGCTCCACACAGGCAACCCGGACGGCAGTTCGCGCAGCAAGGCAGCGGCCACCGACAGCACATCCTCGGCCTGGCAATCATGTCGGCCATAGCAGACGCCGGCATTGATCATGGGCTTGGGATGTCGAATCAGATGGAGGCGCATTGTGATTTTCGAAACGAATGGACTATCGTGAGGATGGTGGAGCATAGCTTCAAAATTTTGCTTCAAGCTGCATTCAAGAGCACCTGATCGTTGATAAACCATGTCTTTTGCCACCAGTCTGCGCATCCTTGGCCTCATTTTGATGCTTGGTCCGACCGGATGTGCCGTTCAGGAGCGATCTCCCCCCACTTCTCCGGCGCCTCCGGTCTCGGCGAACACGTGGCAGCAAGTCGACCGTGACATTGTTAGCGGATCGTTGGCTGCTAAGGGGACAGCGAAAAGTTTCGTGCGCCACCAAATGGAGCATTGGCGCTCACTGGTTACTGAAAAAGCCGAGGCAGATTTCATTCCGTGGTTTTCAAGCTATGTGACCCAGCAGTGGCTGACCGTCAAAGTGGCCTGGTACCACCTGAGCGCCGAAGAAGAGAACGCCCTTCCCGCCGAGCGGCTGGCCGCCTACATGCAAGAGCAATATTACGATCGCGTGCTGGCGCCGGTCGCCCGGGAAATTGACCCTGCGTCCCTCGCCGAACAAGCGGTACAACACTACATCCGAGGCCTGCGCGGGCACCTTCGGCAAATTCCTCAACGCCATGACGTTCCTGAAGATCAGTTCAAGCGACGGCTTGCCAGCATCCCGGCGATCAAGCTCGCTCCCCCGGCCACCCACGACGCCTCCCTTGAGCAGATTGCCTATCACGATCAGATTGAGGCATTACCGGCCTACAGCGCCTTGCTTCAAAGCATTCGGGATGGGGGAGGAAATGACGGCGTTGGCTTATCGAAAACGCGAATCTCCCCGGTAGCCAGAAATGTCAGTGAAAAACTGTTGAATAAACTGGCCATCAGCGGTGGCACGAGTGCAGCATCGGCGCTGGTCGGGGGAATTACTGGATCGGTGATTTCACTGGGCGCAGCCGCTGTTGGCATGATCTGGCATGAGGCCGGGCGTAAGGAAATCGAGACGGAACTCCGAGCAACCTTGACCGACTCAGTCGCCGACATGTGGACGTCCTTGATGGACGATCCCGATACAGGCGTGACGGCAGGCATTCATCACATCTCCGATCAGATCGAAAATCACCTCCCGCAAACCTTCACCAAACCGGTCCCGCTGGATAACCTGCCGCCCGAAATACCCCTGCCGGAAAAGTCCCCCGCTTCGGAAACCGGCGATATCGAGGCGCAGCTCGACAATGGCGGGAATGAATAAACGAGCTTTATTCGGTCGGCGATTCCGCCCGCATCAAGGATTCTGCGCAAACAGATTCGCCATCAATCCCAGATAGAACACAATCTCGGCAAACTGTTGCGTTGCGCCCAAACAATCTCCGGTATAACCACCCAGCCAGCGCTGGAATTTGCGGGCAAGCCACAGGGTGGACAAGGCAGCCAGCACCAAGCCCGCGGCAGCCTTGAACCAAGGCAGTACCACCAGCGGCGCGACGGCGAAGCACAGCGCCACTAATATGGCTCCGGCAGACATGCGGTTGGCGAGCGGCTTGGCCTTGCTCAGCTGATCGTCACGAACGTAGTCCATGGTCGCCAGCAAGACCGTCGCGCAGAAGCGGGAAACAGCATGTCCGGCGAGCAGCGCGAATGGCACGAGCGCCGGCGCCAGCGATGAAAGCAGCACGAACTTGCCGAGCAGCGCCAGCACCATGGCGACGACGCCGTAGCTACCGACGCGCGAGTCCTTCATGATGTCGAGAATGCGCGCTTTTTCCCAGCCACCGCCGAGGCCGTCGACCGTATCGGAAAGGCCGTCCTCGTGGAAGGCACCGGTGGCGTAGATGGTGGCTGCCATCGAGAGCAGGACGGCGACCGGCTGCGGCCACAGGTGCAGGGCCAGCCAATAGATCAGCGCCCCGATGCCGCCAACCAGCAGGCCGACGGCGGGGAAATATCGAGCCGAGTGATTCAGCGCCTCGGCCGAATGCCCGACCCAGCCGGGCACCGGCAGCCGCGTAAAGAAGCGGATTGCGCCGAAGAAATACTCGAGCTCGCGGCGGATCATTCTTTATCTGACACGCCGGCCGATTCGAAGCTGGCCATTTCGTTGAGGAAGCTCACCGCCGACTGGACCAGCGGGTAGGCCAGCGCGGCGCCGGTGCCTTCGCCAAGGCGCAACCCGAGGTCGAGCAGTGGTTCGGCGCCCATGGCGAGCAATTGGGTGCGATGGCCAGCCTCGGCGGAACGGTGGCAGAAGACGCAGTAGTCGAGCAGCGCCGGCGCCAGACGGGAAGCGATCAGGGCGGCCGAACCGACAATGAAACCATCGATCAGCAGCACCATCTTCGCTTCGGCCGCCGCCAGCATGGCGCCAACCATGGTGGCGATTTCAAAGCCGCCGAATTCGGCCAGCACAGCGCCGGCATCGTTGTTGCCACCGGCGTTACGGTAGCGGATCAGGGCCTGTTCGAGCAGATCCTGCTTGCGGGCCAGGCCGGCATCGTCCAGCCCGGTGCCGCGACCGACACATTCGGCCAGCGGCAGGCCGGTCAGGCAGTGCGTCAGCAACGAAGCGGAGGCGGTATTGCCGATGCCCATTTCGCCGAAGCCGACGACATTGCAGCCCTTTGCTGCCAGCTGGCGGACGATGGCGGCGCCATTCTGGATCGCCTGTGCGCACTGGGCAGGCGTCATCGCCGCCTGCTCGATGTAATTGGCCGTGCCAGCCGCGACCTTGGCATCGATCAAGCCGGCACGCTGGCCGAAATCGTGAGCCACGCCGGCATCGACGACCGACAGGCCGAGGCCGTTCTGGCGGGCGAAGACGTTGATCGCTGCGCCGCCGGCCAGGAAATTCTCGACCATCTGCCAGGTCACGTCCTGCGGGTAGGCCGATACACCAGCCTTGGCCGCCCCATGATCACCGGCGAAGACAAGCATTTGCGGGTTGTTCAGTTGCGGGGTCAGCGTTTGCTGGACCAGGCCGATCTTTTTGGCGGTCTTTTCGAGCAACCCGAGCGCACCGAGCGGCTTGGTCTTGCGGTCGATCTTGTTTTGCAGGGCGGTTTCAAGTCCGCTGTCCGGGGTAGAAATTTCAAACGAATGCATCCGATTCTCCAAAAGCAAAAGGGCCTCGCGGCAACGTTTGGCCAACGCTGCCGCGAAACCCTGTCCACAGGCTTCAAATGAAGTTTCGACACGTCTTCTGGCTTCCGGATCGTCCCTTGGCCGCGCCTTCCCGCCGGGTCTGTTTCCCCGTTTGCAGTGGCTGTTGCGGCATCGGTCCCCGGTTACAGCGGCGGGCCCGCCCCGGAATTGAGTCAGACTCGCACCGGGTTCCGTATTGTCGAAGGCGAAATTATACCGGTTGCCGCCGGACCGGCCTTCACCCAAAATGCCGCCCATGAAAGAACTGATTCTCGGCGGCGCCCGGTCCGGCAAGAGCCTGCTGGCAGAACAACGCGCCCACGACTCCAGACTGAAGGTGACCTACCTCGCCACGGCCCAGGCGCTCGATGGCGAAATGGCCCGCCGCGTGGCCCATCATCGCGAACGCCGGCCAGCCGAGTGGGGCTGCATCGAAGAAACCCTGCATCTGGCGGCCTGCCTGCGCGAGTTGGCAGCGGCGGATACCTGCGTGCTGGTCGACTGCCTGACCCTGTGGCTGTCCAACCTGTTGTTCGCCGGCCAGGCCGCGGCACAGGCTGAAGCAGGCGAAGCCATCGACTGCCCGCTGTTCCGCGCGGAAACCAGCGCGCTGATCGAACTGCTGCCGCAGCTGCCCGGCCGCATCATTCTGGTTTCCAATGAGGTCGGCTGGGGCATCGTGCCGATGCATCCGGTATCGCGCCTCTTCGCCGATGAACAGGGACGCCTGAACCAGCGCGTCGCCGCCGTTTGCGACCAGGTCACGCTGGTCGCCGCCGGACTGCCACTGAGCCTCAAGTCCGCCGCGGGCTGATCGGACTGCCAATTCGGAATGCATTTCTCCGAAGGCAGGCATCTCGACAAAAAGATCGGTATCCTTGTTGCAGATCGACACGCAAGATGTCTTTGGAGGGGACTAAACATGCATAAATTGCTCGACATCCTGGCTTCAGGCGTACACGACGCGAAGAACCAGCTGTTCATCGCCGAATCGCTGATTGCCGCCGCCGAAGCAAAACATGGCCTGAAAATGAGCGAAGCCCGTTACGCCATCGAAGCGGCAGGCAACCGCCTGTCCCGCACCTTGGCGGCTTACGGCATTCTTCGCCACGACGCCGCACTGGGTGTCACCCCGGTGCTCGTTGGCGACCTCTGCGAAGAAGTGGTACTTGCCCAGAAAAGCCATCTGGCCGGCCAGGACATCGCCCTGACGGTCGATTGCCAGGTGTTCGACGAATGGCCGCTGGATCGCGACCTGGTCACTGACATGCTGAACAATGCCGTGCAAAACGCCGGACGCTTTGCCCGCAGCCGGATCAGCCTCAGCGCCAGGGAAGATGGCGGCTGGCTCGTCCTCAGCGTCGAGGACGACGGCCCCGGTTTTGCCACGCTGCCACCGACGCACGGCACCGGCCTGATGGTGGCTGACCGACTGGCCGCGCTACACGCCCGCAAGGGGCAACAGGGCAGCCTGCACTTGAGCAACGGCAGCAGCCTCGGCGGCGCCCGTTTTGAATTGCGCCTGCCCTGATGAGCGAATACAACAAAAAGCGTTTTCTCGTCATCGACGACCAGCCGCAGGCGCGCGATGCGCTGCGCACCATCGCCCAGACCATCGGTGCCTTTGCCGTCGAATTTGCCTCCAATTATCAGGATGCCATCTATCGCATCCGCAACAATTCACCGGACATCATCCTCTGCGACTACGTGCTGGGCGAAGGCCGCTCCGGGCAGCAGTTGCTGGAGGAATTGCGGCGCTTCAACCTGCTGCCGGACGAGACCATTTTCATGATGGTCACCGGCGAACAATCCTACGAGCAGGTGGTTTCAGCCGTCGAACTGGTCCCGGACGACTACATCATCAAGCCGTTCTCGCCGGACAAACTGGTCCTGCGACTGGATCGGATCATCGCCAAGAAGAATTTCTTCGCCGCTTATTATCAGGAAAAGCGCAAGCAGGAGTACGCCAGAGCGCTGGCCATCCTTGAGGCACAACGCAGCAGCGAGACGGGACGGCCGTATCGTTTCGAGATTCAGCGCCAGCAAGCGGAAGTGCTGCTCGCCAGCGGCGACGCCGAGGCCTCGGAAAAGGCCTATCGCAGCATCCTAGAAAATTACGAATTCCCCTGGGCCAGGGCCGGCGTTGCCCGCTCCCTGCACAAGCAGAACCGCCTGACCGAAGCCCGCGCCGAAATCGACAAGGTGGTAGACAGCACGCCGCATTTCTTCGATGCCTCCGACCTCAAAGCCAGCATCTGCATGGCGCAGGGTGAGCACGCCGAAGCCCAGAAAGTGCTCGACGAAGTGGCCAAGAAAACCCCCCGCAACTATCTACGCAAGCGGATGCTGGCCGAAGCCGCCACCTTGAACGGCGACAGTGAAACGGCGCGTGCCACGATGGCCGACGTCATTGCCAACGACACGATGCCCGGCGCCATATCGCCGGAAGACCGGCTGACCATGGCGCGTAGCCACCTTGATGGCAACGACAAGATCTCGGCCGAAAAAGTCCTGGTCGGCCTGCGCGATGTCGAAATCCAGGCCATGAATCTGGCCGAGCAGGCCAGTTTTGCCGCCCTGCTCGCCATCAGTTCGCCGGAAAAGGGCAAAGCCCGCTTTGCCGGCCTCCGCCCAGCCCTGTTGGCCAGCGAGTTGGGCCCAACCACCAGCCTCGACGTGATGCGGGCGGCTCTTTCGGTCAGCGATCATGAACTGGCCGATCTGCATGCCGAACAGTTGATGGCCGGCATCGAGGCCAAGAAGGTTTTTGGCGCTATCCGCAAGCAATATGCGCTGTACGGCCGCGAGACGGACTTCCGCGAAATCCAGAAGCAGGTGGCGCTCAAACGCATCCACCACGAAGAGAAATCTCAGGCCTGAAACGCTCGGCCCGGCAGCAGCGGCGACAGTTTTTCCCAGTCCAGTGCGGCCTCGACCGAATCAGCCAGACGATCCAGGTCCGCCTCGCGGCGCGCCGCGAAATCGACCTGTTCGCTCTCGCTCATACCGGCCCAGGCCAGCAGCGCAGTCAGTGCTTCGGGATGATCAAAAACACCATGGCAGTAGGTTGCGAAAACCTGATCGTCGGCTGAAATGGCACCATCGTGAACACCATCCGTCAGTTCGACGGCCCCCTTGGCCAAGCCCTCGCCGCGTGTCACGCCAAGATGGATCTCGTAACCGGTCATCGCCGGCCGGCCAGGCAGCGACAAGTGACCACTCACATTCCGCAGCTGCTTCTCGGCTTCCAACGTCGTTTCCACCGCCAGCACGCCAAGCCCCGGCGTACTGCCAGGCTGCCCCTCCAGCCCCTGCGGGTCGTGAATCATCCGGCCCAGCATCTGGTAGCCGCCACACAGGCCGATGAGCTTGCCGCCATAGCGCAGGTGCTTGTGGATTGCCTTATCCCAGCCTTGGGCACGCAACCAGTCAAGGTCGGCCCGCACCGCCTTGGACCCCGGCAGCACGATCAGATCGGCCGCCGGCGGGGTTTCGCCCGGCCCGATCCAGCGAAAATCGACCTCCGGATGCAGGCGTAGCGGATCGAGATCGTTGTGGTTGGAAACACGAGGATAGGCCGGGGCCACGACTTTCAGTTTTGCGGCTTTCTTGCCACCCACTGCCGCCGTTGCAATGGCGTCCTCGGCATCGAGCATCAGGCCATGCAGATAGGGCAGAACACCCAGTACCGGCTTGCCGGTGCGCGCTTCCAGCCAGGTCAGGCCCGATTCGAGCAGACCGATATCGCCGCGAAAACGGTTGATGACAAAGCCCTTGACCCGGTTTTGCTCGGAGGGCGACAGCAACTCCAGCGTGCCAACCAGATGCGCGAAAACCCCACCCCGGTCGATGTCGGCCACGATGATCACCGGACAATCGACCGCCTCGGCAAAGCCCATGTTGGCGATATCGCGATCGCGCAGGTTGATCTCGGCCGGCGACCCGGCGCCTTCGACCACCACGCACTCGTACTCTGCCGTCAGCCGCGCCCAGGATTCGAGCACCGCCCCCATCGCCCGCGGTTTGTAGGCGTGATAGGCCTTGGCGTCGAGATCGATCGCCACCTTGCCGTGGATGATGACCTGCGCCTTCTTGTCGGTGGTCGGCTTGAGCAACACCGGATTGAAGTCGGTGTGCGGCGCCAGCCCACAGGCCAGCGCCTGCAGGGCCTGCGCCCGGCCAATCTCGCCGCCATCCACGGTCACCGCCGAATTCAGCGCCATGTTCTGCGGCTTGAACGGCGCCACGCGCACCCCCCGGCGCTTCAGGATGCGGCACAGCGCCGCGACCAGCGTCGATTTACCGGCATCGGAGGTGGTGCCTTGGACCATCAGGGAATAGCAGGGCATGGCTGAAAACTCGGGAAAACCTCAATTATCCCGGAAGCAGGAGTGCAAGAAACAGCCACGACCTCGAAATAAGCCAATCACGAATCTTCCGGCAGCCACGTTGGTGGCCCAGCCCAGCGCTGCTGAGCTGTCGCGAATTGAAGCAGGCGCTCTGTTTTCGCACAGCCGATGAAGCAATTCCCCGGCATTTCCCTATTGAAATGGCATTGCACGTTCCTTGCTGTGTCGCCCCGGACCTATTTCAACGAACATCAAGGAGACACCATGAAACCCGAGGACTGGCTGCACAAGGCGCTTGGCATCAACCCTCCGTGGCAAATCAGCCATCTGATCGAAAACCTTTCCACCAGCCGTCTCGATGTCTGGGTCTCGCTGGAGCGCCCGAAGAGCGGATGGTTTTTCAGCCAGCGCCCCAGTGCGCCGGAGCATACCCTGCCGGTCTGGCGCCACCTGAATATCGGCAACTTCAAATGCCATATCCATGCCAACCCGGTCGAAGCCGGTCGCCACAACAATCTGGGCTGGATCGGTGACGACGGGCAGCCCTTTACCCGCGCCATGGTGCAACTGATTGGCGCCCATTTCCTGGCTGGCCTGAGCATCCAGGCCGTTTGCCCGCTGCTCGACATCCCGGCGGCGGACGTCTGGAAACTCAAGCACAACCTGGACAACGGACGGACCAGCCTGAACGCCCCGGCGCCCCTGGGCGACTCCCCGGCGGTCGATCACATCATCCCCGAGGCAAGCCACGCCATCTGGCAGCAATTGCTCAGCGGGGAATTCAACCTCGACATCCGCGTGCTCAGCCTGAAGCTCCTGATGACCAAGCTGCGCGAGCAGGTGCTGCGCATTCAGGACAGCGAGGTGCATACGCTGAAAGCCCATGAACTGCAGCGCTACTTCGTCCGCCATGCCCATCTGCTCGCTCACGAACTCGAACAAATCAACCGAATCTGACCAGGAGCCCATCAATGAACCAACAAAACGGCCTGCTGACCATCGCCGAAGCCAGCACCCTGATCGAAAGCGGCCATTTCATGAGCATTGCCGGCGATGAAACAGCGCTGCGAAAACTGCCACCCGGACACTGGATCGGCGGCACCATCCCCTACTTCATTGGCAGCGAAGGTGGCGTCACCACCAAGGATCGCGTTTACGTCCAGCTGATCGAATGCTTTGCCCAGCCACCCCGCCTGTCTTTGCGCGCCACAGATGAGCTACCAGCGATCTGCCACGAGGCGCCCGACAACGGCTACACCCTGCTGATCATCCCGGCCTTCAGCGAGGCCCACCGCCTGTTTGCGGAAAATGCGCCAAACTACGAAGAGATGTACATGAAGCCACTGGTCGGCTGGATTGCCGGCGTCCATCTGGCCGAACTCGGCACCCGCAAGCCCTTGGTCGTGCTGGGCGAAACTCTGGAGTTTTCCGACGACAAGGCGGCAGTCATCGATGTCGCCCTGCCGGACCATCGCTATGCTCAGGTCGAGATCGTGAATCCGTTCCGGGCGGCGCCCACGCCGGCCATCCGCTTCCCGACGTCAGGATTTTCGGCCGGCGCCTGCGAAATCGACGGCCAAGCCCGGAATTTTGCCGAATACCTAGTCAGCCATCAGCTGGATAGCCGGCTGCCGCTGGTGGCCGACTACTGCGGCGCCCTGATCAACGTCAGCATCCGCCACATCGATCTTGAAAACGGGCAGGTGGACTTCTACGCACCGGTCTTTGCCGGCACCGAATACCGGATGGCCAGCCCGCTGACCGACTACGTCCGGACTTTCGCCGCAGCGCTGCCCGGCGCACTCTATCAACCGGAATTTGCCTGCAACTGCGTGCTCAATTTCCTGTACTCGGAACTGGAGGGCAAGCAGGCCGGCGCGATCGGCGGCCCGATGACGTTTGGCGAAATTGGCTATCAACTGCTCAACCAGACCATGGCGCTTCTGACGATAGGAGAATGAACGGCAGCGGCACTTTCATTGGGAAAGCAGGTCGCTTCTCCATGACTTGCCTGCCAGCCTAGGGTCGCTTAGCATCCGGCCTTTATGTCTCTCGGTGCCCGGCCGATTTATCGGCGGGAGAATCGGGAAGGCGGTGCAAATCCGCCGCGTGCCCAACGCTGTAAGGAGGACGGGCGATGCGAAAAGCCACTGGTCAGGGAAAACCCGGCCGGGAAGGCGCATCGGCCGGGTGAATCCGAGTCAGAAGACCGGCCGGGAGACGAAACCGGGCTGCATGGACAAGCAGCCATCGTTTTTCCACAAGGGGAATTCATGGAAAACCAGATTGACCATTCGTTTTCGGACGCCGAGCGCGCCGCCATCTATCGCACCATTTTCAATCGCCGCGACGTGCGCGGCCAGTTCCTGCCGGATCCGGTGCCGGACGAGGTACTCAGCCGCGTGCTGATGGCCGCCCACCATGCACCATCGGTCGGTTTCATGCAGCCGTGGAACTTTCTGCTGGTCCGCTCGCCCGAGGTCAAGCAGCGGGTCCGCGACATCTTCGCCAAGGCGCATGCCGAAGCCGCGATGATGTTCCCGGAAGGCAAGCGGGAAACCTACAGCCAACTCAAGCTCGAAGGCATCGTCGAATCGCCGATCAACCTGTGCATCACCTGCGACCGCGAACGGACCGGCCCGGTCGTCGTCGGCCGCACCCATATCAAGACGATGGACCTCTACTCCAGCGTCTGCGCCGTGCAAAACCTGTGGCTGGCCGCCCGCGCCGAAGGACTGGGCGTCGGCTGGGTCAGCATTTTCAACCAACCGGAACTGCAGGCAGCGCTTGGTATCCCGAACGAGATCGTGCCCATTGCCTACCTGTGCATCGGTTACGTCAGCCATTTCCACGACAAGCCGGAACTGGAAAAGGCCGGCTGGCTGCCCCGCCTGCCGATTGCCGATCTGCTCTACTACGACCAGTGGGGCCAGGCCGATGTGGCCCGGAATGAGTCGCTAACCAACACGCTCGCCACCATGCAGGACAATATCCAGCAACGGGGCATCTTCCCGAAATGATGATGCCCGATGGCGCCCTCGCCATGCCGGCCGCCGCCCTGGTCGCCGTGCTGCTCGACCGCCTGCTCGGCGAAGTGCGCCGTTTTCATCCGCTCGTTGGCTTTGGCAATCTGGCGTCGGCCATCGAGAAGCGCCTGAATAGCCGCCGTCTAGCCCCGGGCCTGCTGGCCTGGGCGCTGGTTGTCCTGCCTTTTGTCGCGCTGGCCGAACTGTTGCGGCCTTATGTCCCTTTCGCCATCGACGTCGTTCTGCTCTACTTCGCCCTCGGTGCGCAGAGCCTGTGCGAGCATGCCGAAGCCATCGCAAAACCCTTGCGGGAAGGGCATCTTGACGAGGCACGACAGCGCGTCAGCTGGATTGTTTCCCGCGAGACATCGACGCTGGATGAATCCGGCATCGCCAAGGCCGGCGTCGAGTCGGTACTGGAAAATGGCAACGATGCCATCTTCGGCACGCTGTTCTGGTTTGCCCTGCTCGGCGGCCCCGGCGCCCTGCTCTTCCGGCTGGCCAATACGCTGGATGCGATGTGGGGCTACCGCACCGAGCGCTTCAACCTGTTCGGCCGTTTTGCCGCCCGTTTTGACGACGCCTTAAACTGGGTTCCGGCTCGCCTGACGGCCCTGACTTATGCCCTGCTTGGCCAGACCCGCAACGCCCTGGCCTGCTGGCGAACCCAGGCGCCGGGTTGGGACAGTCCGAATGCCGGGCCGGTAATGTCGGCCGGGGCCGGCAGCCTTGGCGTGCAACTCGGCGGGGCGGCGATCTATCACGGGCAAGTGGAAATCCGCCCACCACTCGGTTCCGGCCCCCCCCCAGCGGCCGCCGACCTTGGCCGGGCGATCTCCCTGATCAGGCACAGCCTGTGGTTATGGTTGGCCGTACTTTTTGCGATTGGACTCCTGCATGCTTGAACACGGCGGCCGCCTGCGTGAAGCCGCGGCACACTACAACATCCCGCTGGAAAACTGGCTCGACTTGTCCACCGGCATCAATCCTGAGGCGTGGCCCGTCCCGGCGCTACCGCCGAGCGTCTGGCACCGCCTGCCGGAAAATCATGATGGACTGGAAGCTGCTGCCGCCACCTATTACGGCAACACCAATCTGCTGCCCGTCGCCGGCTCGCAAGCCGCCATCCAGTGGCTGCCGACCCTGCTGCCCCGCGGCGTCGTCGCCTGCATTTCACCGATCTACGCCGAGCATCCGCAAGCCTGGCAGCACGCCGGCCACAAGATTCGTTTCCTGCAGAATGCCCTGTTACCACGCGCACTCGCCGCCGCAACGCCCTACGTGCTGCTGTGCAATCCCAACAATCCGACCGCCGACCGCCATCCGCACGACGTCGCTCTCGATGCGGCCCGGCAACTGAAGAAACGTGGCGGCTGGCTGATTGTCGATGAGGCCTTCATCGACGCGACGCCGGAGGACAGCCTGACCCCGCTGGCCGGTAGCGAAGAAGCGCCGAACCTGATCGTCTTCCGTTCAATTGGCAAATTCTTCGGCCTGGCGGGAATCCGCGTCGGCTTCCTGTTCGCCGCCCCCGAACTGCTCGGCCGGATGAGCGAGGCCATGGGTCCGTGGACGATCAGCGGCCCGTCACGCGAAGCGGCCAAACTGGCCCTGCAGGATACCGCCTGGCAAGACGCTTCCCGCCCCCGCCTGCTGGCCGCCGGCGAGCGTTTGCACCAGATGCTGGCCCCCCTCGGCGAGGTCAAGTCCACTGCCTTGTTCGCGACGCTGACCTCGCACCACGCCAGCGAATTGCACGAAGCCCTCGCCCGCCAAGGCATCCTGACCCGTCGCTTCGACCAGCAGCCACTACTGCGCTTCGGCCTGCCTTGCAGCGAAGGCCAATGGCAACGTCTGGGCAAGGCGCTTGTCGAATGGAAACCCGCATGAAAATCCGCCTGCTTTCAGTCTTGGCAACCGCTTTCGTCGTTTCCACCAACGCCCACGCCGACCTCGTCATCAAGGATGACATCGGCCAGGAAATCCGTCTCAAGGCCCCGGCCAAACGCATCGTTGCCCTCGCCCCCCACATCGCCGAGAGCCTGTATGCCGCGGGTGCCGGCGACCGGCTGGTCGGTACCGTCGAATACAGCGACTACCCGCCGGAAGCCAAGAAAGTGCCGCGGGTCGGCGGCTACTCGCGCGTCGACCTTGAGGCCATCGCGGCCCTCAAGCCTGATCTGGTCCTGGCCTGGGAGAGCGGCAACAACATGCCGCAGGTCGACAAACTGAAGGGGCTTGGCCTGACGGTCTATGTCTCACAGCCAAACAAGATCGAAAACGTCGCCGACCAGCTGGTTCGCCTGGGCCAGCTGGCCGGCACCGAGCCCGCCGCCAATGCGGCCGCCGAACGTTTCCGTAAACGGCTGGACAGCCTGCGCGCTGCCAACGTCGGCAAGCCGAAAGTACGCGTCTTTTATCAAATCTGGAAAACCCCGCTGATGACGGTCGGCGGCCCGCAGATCATCAGCGATGCGATCAAGCTATGCGGTGGCGACAATATATTCGGCCACCTCGCCAAGATGGCGCCAACGGTCAGTGTTGAAGCCGTGCTCGAAGCCGACCCCGAGGCCATCATTGCCACCGGCATGGGCGACGCCAAGCCGGAATGGCTGCACGACTGGGATAAATGGACACGGATGACCGCGGTCAAACGCGACAACCTGTTCCACATCAATCCGGACATCATGCAGCGCCATACGCCGCGCATCCTGGACGGCACCGAGAAACTTTGCGCCCACCTCGATGTCGCAAGACCCCACCGCCCCGCCAAATAAAACCATGCCCCGCCTGCCCCAACGCATCGTCTGCCTGACCACCGAAACCGTCGAAGTGCTCTACGCCCTTGGCGAGCAGGACCGCATCGTCGGCATTTCCGGCTATACCGTTCGGCCGCCCGAAGCCCGCAAGGAAAAACCGAAGGTCTTTGCCTTCACCAGCGGCGACATCGACAAGATTCTCGCCACCCAGCCCGATCTGGTGCTGACCTTTTCCGATCTGCAAAGCGAGATTTCGCGCGACCTGATCAAGGCAGGCATCCCGGTCTATGCCTTCAACACCCGCAGCATCGAGGACATCCTCGGCATGGTCGAAACCGTCGGCCGCCTGGTCGGGGCCGAGGCCAAAGCGCTGAAAATCGTCGCCGGACTGGAAGCGGAAATTGAAAAAGCCCGCGCCATTGCCGCCGAACGCTTCGCCCGCACCGGCAAAAAGCCACGCGTCTATTTCGAGGAATGGGACGAGCCGCTGATCAGCAGCATCCGCTGGGCCTCGGAGCTGATCGAAATCGCCGGCGGTGAGGATATTTTCGCCGAACAGGCCCGCTCACCGCTGGCCAAGGATCGCCGCCCGACGCCGGAAGCAGTCATTGCCGCAGCGCCGGACATCATCATCGGCTCCTGGTGCGGCAAGCACTTCCGCCCTGAACGCGTTGCCGCTCGCCCTGGCTGGGAAAGCATTCCGGCCATACGCAACGGGAAAATGCACGAAATCAAATCGGCGATTATTCTGACCCCAGGCCCCGTTGCGATCAGCGAAGGCCTGCCGCAATTGCTCGACATTTTTGATCTGTGAAAAGGCCGTGACCGGCCCATTGCCTATAATCGTCGTCCAAACTAAAGGATTCCGACCATGAAGATCGTTGCTCCGCTCCTCGCCCTGATCCTTGCCACTTTCGCCAATACCGGCTCGGCTGCCGATGCCGGTACCGAGGCTGTCGAAGCGCTCGGCCGCCTCAACGGCGTCGCCCTCGCCTGCCAGCAACCAGCCCTGGTCGCCCGCGCCCGCAATGCCGTGATCACCACCGCGCCAAAAACCCGCGGCTACGGTGAAGCCTTTGAGACCGCCACTAACGCTTCCTATCTCGAACAAGGCAAGGGTTCTGCTTGCCCCGATGCGGCAACGCTGGCCAGCAATATGGCCGCGGCTGAACAACGCCTGAAGTCGGCCTTCGCCGGCAGCCAATGATCCGTCTCCTCGCTTTTCTCTTCATCCTTTTAATCACCGGCCCTGCTGCCGCGCAGGCAACCCATAGTCTTGAGTTACTCAAGGAAGGGAGCACCGAGGGGATAAATCCGCGCTACCTGCTACAGGACCCGAACGGACGTTCCGTGACCAGCGAGGATTTTCGCGGGCGCTATCAACTGATTGCCTTCGGCTACACCTATTGCCCAGACATCTGCCCGACCACACTGGTCGAAATGGCCGAAATCCTGAAACAGCTGGGCAAAGAGGCAAAGAACATCCAGGCCATTTTTATTTCCGTCGACCCGGAACGCGACACCGGCAAGATTCTCAAGACCTATACCGAGTTCTTCGACCCCCGCATTCTCGGCCTCACCGCTTCACCGGCGCTCGTCCGGCGCACTGCCGAGAATTTCAAGGTACGCTACGCCAAAGTTCAGGAACCCGGTGCCACTTCTGACCGTTACGCCGTCGACCATTCTGCCGGCATGATCCTGCTTGGTCCGGACGGCAACTTCATCAAGAAGTTCGCATTTGCCATGCCTGTGTCGGAAATCACGGAACAGATCAGCAATCTGATCAACAATCGTTAACCTGTGTAATACCCTCATTGCATTGGCATAGCCGCCATGCGATATTCCGCTGATGCTCAGGTTGCCCCGCTTTATCCTGATTTTACTGATTGCCCTTGCCACACCGGCTTGGGGCGGCAGCATTGCGCTCGTTCTCAGCGAAAATGGCGGCATGTATGGCGAATTCGCCAACACCCTTGATGAGTCGCTGAGCGGTACTACCTGGAATATTGTCTCCACCAGCTCCGGTGATTCGCCAGCAACGGCAGCCAGACCACCCGATCTGGTCGTCACGGTCGGCAGCGAAGCGCTGCGCCGGACATTGAGCCGCGGCGACAGCACCCCGATCATCGCGACCCTGTTACCGCGACAGACTTACGAAAAAATCCTGACCGAGCATCGGCGGACTTCCGGGCGCATCACCGCAATCTATCTCGACCAACCCGCCAACCGCCAGGCAGTCTTTTTGCGCCATCTCCTGCCGGACCAGAAGCGATTCGGCATACTTTTCAGCAGTGAAACAAGAAACTCGGCCAGCCAGTACCGCCAGGCATTCGCTTGGGCCGGCCTGGTGCTGGACAGCGAGGACAGCGATACCGAAAAGACGCTCCTGCCGGCCCTGAATGCCCTGCTCACGAGAAGCGGCGCGCTAGTCGCCCTTCCCGATGCCAGCATCTACCATCGCAACAATATCAAGGCCATTCTGATCACCGCGTTCCGCCTCCAGCGGCCGGTTATCGGCTACTCCACGGCCTTTGTCACGGCCGGAGCACTGGCTGCGCTGCACAGCACACCGAGCCAGATAGCCCGCCAGACGGCGGACATGATCGTCAATAGCGGCACCAACCTGACGCCCCCGACCGGGCCGACCCAGTTTGCCATTGCCATCAATCCAAATGTTGCACAGGCACTGGGACTCAACATTCCCGATGAAGCGTCGCTACGACGCGCCATCCTTGCTGACAGGGATGCACGATGAATCGTCTCACCCTCCGCCATCGCCTGCTGTTGCTAACGCTGCTCCCCAGCACGTTAATTGCCATCGCCCTGGTCACTTATTTCACCTTCAGCGGCATCAAGACGCTGGAAGGTGAACTTCGCCTCAAGGGCATGGCCACCGTCCGCTACCTGGCTCCGATCAGCGAATACGGAATCATCGCGGGTCAGGTTGAAGGCCTGCACGGGCTAGCCCAGGCCACCGTCCAGGAATCCGGCGTCAAGGCGGCCATCGTCGTTAATCAGAAAGGCCGCACCATCGCCGTTAGTGGCCGGGTTTCACTGGCGGCTGACGAGCTTCGCCAAATTCTGAGCGAACCCAAACAGGTCGCCGAAACCGACCAATGGATCGCCTTTGGCGCACCGGTAAAACGCTCGATGAGCGACACCGACCAGCTCTTTGAAACCAATGCCGGCAAACCCGCCATTCCCGAAGTCATCGGTCACGTCTTTGTCGAGTTCGACAAGACCGAGTTGGCCAACAAGCAACGCCAGCTCCTGCAACGCGGCTTGGTCATCGTCCTCCTGGGTTTGCTCGTACTCGCTGCCATGGCCATCGCCATGGCAGACAATCTGGCCAAGCCCGTCATGCGCCTGGTTCAGGCCGTGAAAGACATGTCGTCCGGCCGGCTGGACACCCGTGTGCCAGCCAGCTCCAGTGGTGAACTCGGCGTCCTCGAAAATGGCTTCAACGAAATGGCGGCCAAGATCGAGGAAGTGCATCACTCGATGCAGACCCGGATCGAGGAGGCTACCGCCCAACTCGCTTTCCAGGCTCGCCACGACGCACTAACCGGCCTGCTCAACCGGCGAGAATTCGAACACCGCCTGGAAAAAGCACTGGCCAGCGTTCAGGCCGGTGGTGACGAATTTGCCATCCTGTTCCTCGACCTCGACCGATTCAAGCAGGTCAACGACACCTGCGGCTATCTGGCCGGCGACGAACTGCTACGCCAGATGTCGCTGCTCTTCCAGGGCCGCTTGCGCGAGGAAGACACTTTGGCTCGACTGGGCGGCGACGAATTCAGCATCATGCTGGCCAACTGCACCGGCGCGCGCGCCTTGCAAGTCGCCGATGACATTTGCGGCCTTGCCGCCGCCTATCGCTTTATCTGGCAGGACAAGGTTTTCGCCATCGGCGCCAGCGTTGGCATCACCACGGTCAACCGCAAGGTGCGCAACATCAACGAAATCCTCGCTGCCGGCGATGCCGCCTGCCATCGCGCCAAGGAAAGCGGCCGCAACCGTGTCTGCGAACAAGAAGTGACCTTCAATCAGGAACGCCGCCATGAAGCCAGCAATTGGGCCAGTCGCATTGCCAATGCCCTCTCCGAGGACCGATTGCTGGTCGAGGCGGTGCCCTTGCGCGCCCTCCAGCACGCTGCCAGCGGACATGTCGTCGAACTGACGGCTCGCCTCAACGAGCCTGGCCAACCCCCAGTCGCCCTCGCCGCACTGATCGACGCAGCCGAACGCTATGACCTGGCGCCCGCCATCGACCGGCGCCTGATCGATACCGCCATCGCGGCGCAGGCGCGCGCCAAGCGTCAGCATCGCAACCTGTATTGCCTGGTGCCGCTCTCACGTAGCTCAATCAGCAGCCGGGAAACAATAGACTACATCGCCCGCAGCCTGTCCAGCCAGAACATGGCCGGCAACAAACTCTGCTTCATGTTTTCCGAAGACATCCTGACCCATCTGACCAGTCAGGCCATGGAATTCTCTCGCCAAGTGCATACCCTTGGTTGCCAGATTGGTCTGGACGATTTCGGAGGGGGGCTATCGTCTTTCAGCCACCTGCGCAGCATCACCCCAAGCCACGTCAAGTTGAGCCGCAGCCTGACCCGGGATCTTGGTGGCAACCGGGCGTCTACCGCCTTGCTGCGGGCAGTTCAGGAAATTACGGCGGACCAGCACATCCGTTCGATCGCCGAAGACATCGACGATCTGGATACGCTGGAACAACTCAAGGATCTCGGGATCGATTACGCGCAGGGCAAGGCCATCGCGCCCAACGAGCCCTTCGAAGTCTGGTTTGAAGGCGCAGTCATGCGCTCAGGCTAGTTCTGATTCAGGCCATCAGAAATCAAGCCGCAGACTGACCCACTGTCGCCGATCAACAATACGGTCAGACGGTTCTGCATTCCATTTGTACTCGTTGTGCGCCCCGTTCAATGACTGGACGGTGTAAGCGACTTCGCCGCCCTGCCCGCTCCAGCGGAACGGGTAGGCCAGACGAGCATCGAAGCGCCGGTATTTCTGCGACCATGAATTCGTCGACCATTTCATCCGGTCTTGCCAATACCCCGCCACCGAAAAATCCAGATTCCAGGGCAATTTCTGCATCAGGAGCAACGATGATGAACGGTGCGGCATCGAATACTCGGTCTGTTCGCGAATCGCCACACTTTTATCGGCGCTTCCCAACGTGTTATTGGGATTGAGCAGCGCCGATTGCAAATAGCTACTGCCAATATTCGCAAACGTCTGATTCAGCACAATCCGGGTCGAATCGAATGCTTGCCACTTGTATTGATACTCGAAGCCGCGAATCCAGACTTTCTGGATCGGCATGATCGTGTCCGGAATCAGATTGTTGCCGATGTTCTGATCAATCGACAGCAGGCGATCACGGATCGTTTCATTGAACACACGTAGATCAAGGCTCATCCGCCTTTCGCGCCAGTCTCCCAGATAACCGATTTCCAGCGTATCCATTCGCTCGGGCGGCATATTCGGGTTCGCCGCAAACTGGTACTTGGGCTTGCCACCGCTAACGGTCCACCAGTCCCCCCGATAATTCAGGATGCTTCCAGTCCGATAAGCGCGCGAATAGCCGGTACGAATCGTGTTCTCCGGGCTCAGGTGAAAACTGCCGCTGACCCTGGGGGCCGTATGAAAGCCGGCCATCGAATCGTTCTCTCCGGAAATACCTGCATTGCCGGTGAACCAGTGCGCTGGTTTCCATTCAAGATTGCCAAAAATCCGTGCCAGATCCCGCTGCACAGCCCCCTGCCCAGGCAAGGTCCAGTCCGAACGCAAGCTGTCGGTCCGCCAGCTTGCCCCCCAGACCAGCCGCGATGTGTCGACCAGCTTCAGGGTATTCTGGATCTCAAGCTCGTGCCTGGCACCTTCGTCACCGGACTGGTTAACCCGGTAGATTCGTCCTCCGAACGGAACGGAGAACTCATCAGACGAGCGGTCCACGACATACGAGTAGCGCAATTGCAGATCCGATGTTGGCGACAACACCCGGCGCCACAAGAACTGAACATAGACATCCGTCTGGCGCATGTCGCGAATCGGATCCTCCGGTTTCTGCTGCCATGTCGTCGTGTTCAACCGGCCCCGCTGCGTCACGCCCTCGACCTGCCCAATGCTGAACTGCAGACTGTCCCGGTCGCTCAACGAGAAATCGGAACGAAAATCGAACAGTCGTGACCGGAAGGAATCGATCCAGTCCCAACGGTTATTCAAACCATCATCATTCTGCTGCTTGTAAGTGAAACGGAAATCGCCGACATCCCCGATCCGCCCACCTGCCCGCACAGCGTAATCACGAACATTCTGTCCACCATAACTGGTGGACACAGAAAAACCGTGAGCCAGCGCCGGGTCAACGGTAATGATATTGACGACCCCGAGGAAGGCATTGCTGCCGTAAGACACCGCATTGGTGCCGCGTACGACCTCTATTCGTTCGATATCCTCGAGCGCCACCGGAATCGTGGCCCAATTGACCCCATTGCTGAACAATGGCGAATGCAAGGAGCGTCCATCCACCAGAACCTGCAGGCGTGGCGAATACTCGCCATCCGACATGCCGTGATAAGTAACCTGGGCTGCCTCGGTATTGTTGGGAAAGGTCTGAAAACCCGGCACCAGCCGGAAAACATCACTCAGATCACGCGCCCCGGAAGCCTTGATCAACTCCCGATCAATAACGGTGACCGAAGTAGGCGCATCGGCAATCCGCTGCGGTAAACGACTGACCGAGGCAACTACCGGCAACTCACTGAAATAGACTGTCTCATCGTCCGCCCAGGATGCATCGACCCACACCCCGGCCAAGGCCGTGAGCAGAAGGCTGCGCGAAACGCTATTCCAAGCTCTGGCCACGCCCTGGTGTCTCCGGCACCGAATCCCCTGGCACGGCTTGGGCAAACTTCCATGCCTCGGCAAAACACTGCGACTGGGCGCCAATGGTCACGCCATGCCGAGTGGTCGCCACCAGACACAGCGCCAGACCAGCCTGCTCAACAGCTGTCACGCTTTCAACATCGATTTCATCGACGCCCATCCGCGTCAGGGCATGCATGAAATCGTTACGCAATGCGCCGGAAAGTCCGCCGGTGATACGCATGATTTTCTTGCCGCCCAATTCGTGGACGGAGAGAATCGATGCATTGCCATCAAGCAGCGCCTGATTGATCGCATCCTCGATCAGAATCTGGCTGATCGGCCCGGGTTGAAAACGCACCCCGAAAACGTCACCGACCCGGCTCACTACGGCAGCAGGAACATCAATCAACGGTGACTGGAAAATACGAAACTCGCAGCCGACATTGTGTGAAATTTCCAGAGGCATGGAAGTCCGCACCATCAGCCCGGACAGCGACAGGTTCTCGATCACCCCTTCACCAACTGCCCCGCCGTAACCAAGGCTTATCGTCGGTAATGAAGCAAATCGAATTCGCAGATGCCGTCTTTGATCCAACATTTGGTCCAGATCTTTCTAAAAGTTTGTTTTTTGTGAGTTTAACAAAACTTGAAGCCCCCACCATCATTGCATAAATCATTCGTTTCATTGACTTTTAACGCCCTGCTGGGTATTGTCTGCAGACGCTGAAAGCACTTCAGCGGCGCCGATTTGAGCTCTGATTGCGGGCGCTTATAAATACAGCTAAAACGGGAACCACCCAGTTCGCGTTTTTCAGCCAACTGGGTTTTTGTTTTCAGGAACAGCATGCCAGGACAATCCGTCGGCGCCGTCCAGCCACAGCGCGCCCACTTCGACCAGCCACTGCATTTGCGCAGCGGCGGGGTTCTGCCGGCCTACGATCTGGTCTACGAGACCTACGGCACGCTCAATGCAGCCAAATCGAATGCCATTCTCGTCTGCCACGCCCTTTCCGGTCATCATCATGTGGCCGGCCACTATGCGGACCAGCCCGACAACATCGGCTGGTGGGACAACATCGTCGGCCCCGGCCGACCACTCGATACCGATAAATTCTTCATTGTCGGCCTGAACAACCTCGGCGGCTGTCATGGCTCGACCGGTCCGTCATCGCTCAATCCAGCGACAGGCAAACCCTGGGGTGCCGACTTCCCGATCGTTGCCGTCAATGACTGGGTCCATGCCCAGGCAAGATTGGCTGACCTGCTCGGCATCGACAGCTGGGCTGCCGTCATGGGTGGCAGTCTGGGCGGCATGCAGGCCCTGCGCTGGAGCATCACCTTCCCGGAGCGGGTGCGCAACGCCATCGTGATCGCCGCCGCTCCCAAGCTCTCGGCACAGAACATTGCCTTCAACGACGTCGCCCGCCAGGCCATACTGACCGACCCTGATTTCCACGGCGGCCACTACTACGAACACAACACCCGGCCAGTCCGTGGCTTGCGGCTGGCGCGCATGCTCGGCCATATCACCTACCTGTCCGATGACCAGATGGGCGAAAAATTTGGCCGGGAACTGCGCAACAGTGCCTTTTCCTTCGGCTATGGCGTCGAATTCGAGGTCGAATCGTATTTGCGCTATCAGGGCGACAAATTTGCCGGTTACTTCGATGCCAACACCTATCTCTTGATGACCAAGGCGCTCGATTACTTCGATCCGTCCCGAGAAGATGATGGCAACCTGACCGCCACCATGGCACGTACGCAGGCCAATTTCCTGATTGCCTCATTCACCACAGACTGGCGATTCACACCGGCCCGCTCCAAGGAAATCGTCGCCGCGCTGCTCGCCAATGGACGCAATGTGTCCTACGCTGAAATTGACCTCAACTTCGGCCACGACTCTTTCCTGATGGAAGATGCCCACTATCACGGCGTCGTCGACGCCTATTTGCGGAACATCAAGCTATGACGCATACCTTGGGCCGCCCCGATTTTGAAGTCATTGCCGGCTGGGTTGAGCCGGGCCATCGTGTCCTCGACCTCGGCTGCGGTGATGGCACGCTACTCAAGCACCTGATCGAAACACGCGGTGTTCATGGCGTCGGCGTTGAAATCGACGACGCCAACATCCTGGCAGCCATCAAGAACGGCATCAACATCATCCAGGGCAATCTGGAACGTGGCCTCGACGAATTCGCCGACCAGGCCTTCGACCATGTTGTGCTGTCACGCACCCTGCAAACCGTTCGTCACACCGAAGGCATCCTGCGTGAAATGCTGCGCGTCGGCCGCGAAGCCGTCGTTTCTTTCCCGAACTTCGCTTACTGGAAAAACCTGCGTTCGGTCCTCGACGGCCGCATGCCGGTGTCCGAAGACCTGCCCTATCAATGGTACGACTCGCCCAATGTCCGCTTTTTCACACTGCTCGACTTCGAGGCATTGTGCGAGCAAATGGGACTGATCATCCGCGAACGCCATGTGCTGGATGAAGACGGCAATATCGTCCATAACACCGACAACCGCGAAATCAATTTCCTCGGCAGCCTGGCGGTTTATCGCCTGACGCAAAACCGCTGATGCCGCCCTGGCTTGCGGCCCTGCTCACTCGGAAGATGCTGATCTGCATCTTTACGGGATTTTCGTCCGGCCTGCCGCTCTACCTGCTCCTCAACCTGCTGCCCGCCTGGCTGCGTAGCGAGGGTGTAGACCTCAAGACCATCGGCTTCTTCGCGCTGATCCAGTTCCCCTACACCTGGAAATTCCTCTGGTCACCCCTGCTCGACCGCTACAGCCTGCCAGGCTTCGGCCGCCGCCGCGGCTGGATGCTGATCACGCAAATCGGCCTGCTGTTCTCCATCGGTTTCCTCGGCGGGTTCAATCCGAAGGAAAGCATCTGGCCGATCCTCTGGCTCGCTACCCTGCTTTCGCTGCTTTCAGCCACTCAGGACATCGCCGTGGATGCATTCCGGCGGGAAATCCTGGGCGACAACGAACTTGGCCTGGGCAATGCCGTGCATGTCAATGCCTACCGGATCGCCGGCCTGATTCCCGGCTCGCTATCACTGATCCTGGCCGACCGCCTGCCGTGGAACGAAGTATTCTGGATCACCGGTGCCTTCATGATTCCCGGCATGGCGATGGCCTGGCTGGTCAAGGAACCTCAGGTCAAAGGCGCCCCTAAAACGCTACGCCAGGCTGTCACCGAGCCTTTCCACGAATTCATCGGCCGCCAGGGTTGGCGGGGTGCCGTCACGGTACTCGGCTTCATCTTCCTGTACAAGCTGGGCGATAGCCTGAGTACCGCGCTGGCCACCCCGTTCTATCTGGACATGGGCTTCACCAAGACCGACATCGGTCTGATTGCCAAACACGCCGGATTATGGCCAGCAGTCATAGGTGCCTTGCTCGGCGGGCTATGGATGGTTCGACTGGGCATCAACCGGGCACTATGGCTATTCGGCGTGGTGCAACTGGTATCCATCTTCGGTTTCGCCTGGCTGTCCAGCCAGGGACACTACGACAGCATCGGGGCTAGCGAGCGGATTGCGCTGGCTTTCGTGATCGGCCTTGAGGCCCTTGGCGTCGGATTGGGAACGGCAGCCTTTGTCGCCTTCATTGCGCGGTCGACGCATCCGGCTTACACGGCCACGCAAATGGCCCTGTTCACCAGCCTGGCTGCGGTGCCGCGCACCTTCATCAATGCCTCGGCAGGATGGCTGGTTGAAAACCTTGGCTGGTACGGTTTCTTTTGGCTGTGTGCCGGCCTGGCCGTACCGGGGATGGTCCTTCTACTGAAAGTCGCCCCGTGGAACGAGCGTCCAGACTCGGCTACTCGCCCCGTCTAAGACGGCGGCGATCCAACCACCACGCATACACCGGAAGCATCAGGACCGATCCCGGCAGAAGCAGCGCAATCAGATAGGGCGACAGGTGAGCCATCCGTCGAAGATGTGACAGAAGCGCTTCTTTCTCAGTCGGCGTCCAGCCTTCACCATTGCGAGCCTTCATCAACAACGGCATCATGCCGCGCGTCGAAACCAATTCAGCCAGTACTCGCCTTGCTTCGCGCCGTTGCAATGAAATGATTTGCCGCCACCAGCCAGGCAGCACAGCCTCTTCGGATGGGCCTGCGGCCATGCTTACCGCGCTCCGGACAAGGAACTCTTGATGGCCTGCCAACCGCGCCACAGGAAAAAGCTGCGCCGAGCCCAGCGCCAGGCACGTTTCGGCCGGGCAATGACCGCGACAGCGACGGCGATCCCGATAGCTGCCGGGTGATGCTTCAGCCAATCAACGCCCTTCAGGACGCTATCGCCCTTGGCCAAGGCTGCCTCAAGAGGCTCGGCATGCCTGGTCAGCTGACGACGCTGCTCGTCGATACGTGCCTTCAGCGCACCATGCCGCGTTGCCAGCTCAAGCAGCTTAGGATTCATTCTGATTTGTTGCGATAGCGGCGCAGTTGCACCATATCTGCTTCCAGTTCGGACAGACTGGATTTGAACATTTTACTCGGCTGACTGGCTTGCCGCTTCAGCGACCCAACAAGGAGCGCACCGCCGCCAATGAACAGGACAGCAAAGATGCCGAAGACGACGACCCTTTGTTCCCAGAACGCCAGCGCGACACAGCAGACCGCCATGACGACACCCAAGGCCAGCAGAAACGCGGCACCGATGGCCTTGGCCCAGAGCGACATGAGGCGTAATTTCTCCTCCTCCAGCTCGGTAACCAGAAGTTCGGCCCGCGTCTTGCCTATCGCGATCAGTGTCGCGAGGATATTCTTCAAGGCGGCAAAGAGACCTTCGCGGCCTCCATCACCGCCTGACTGCTGTGTCATGCGCTTAACGACGACCGATCAGCACACCGAGGGCCAGGCCCAATGCGGCAGCAACGCCGACAGCCTTCCACGGCTCTTCGTGCACGAAATCATCGGTCGCACGGGCAGCAGCCTTGGTCTTGTCGACAAGCGCCACTTCAAGATCGATCACACGCTCTTTGGCATCGCGCAGACGAACACCCAGGCGCTCACGCAGTTCGCCCACTTTGTCACCGGCAGCACCGGCAGTGGCACGCAGCAATTCTTCGGTATCGGAAATCACAATTTTGAGATCGGAGACCAGCTTTTCCTTGTTGGCAGCAGCGATTTGTTCAGACATTTTTCAACCTCGTTAGACAAGTAAGCAGAGCTACAGGTTATCCCGACGCCGCAACGAAATCAATGCACTTTGAATGCTTATTTGAAGTCGTAATCGATGATCAGCGGAGCATGATCGGAAAATCGCTCGTCCTTGTAGATCTCGGCCTGTACAGCCATTGCTGCGATACCCGGGGTAGCGATCTGGTAGTCGATTCGCCAACCGACGTTCTTGGCCCAGGCCTGGCCGCGATTGCTCCACCACGTGTAGCAGGCATCCGTAGTTTCGGGGTGCAGGCGGCGATAAACATCAACCCAGCCCTGCTCCTCGAAAAGCCGGGTCAACCAGGCACGTTCTTCAGGCAAGAAACCGGAGTTTTTCTGGTTTGATTTCCAGTTTTTCAGATCGATGGCTTGATGGGCGATATTCCAGTCACCACACAGCACGATTTCACGGCCTTCGGCACGCAACGCCAGCATCTGCGGGAAGAAGACATCGAGAAAGCGAAACTTTGCCTCCTGGCGCTCAGGCGAAGAGGACCCCGAAGGCAGATAAAGAGAAATCACCGACAAATTGCCAAAATCGGCTCGGATGTAGCGCCCCTCGGCATCGAATTCACCGCCATCGAAGCCTTCGATCACCCGATCCGGTTTTTCCCTACTCCAGATGCCAACGCCGCTATAGCCCTTCTTTTCAGCACAGTGATAGAAAGCCTGCATGCCATCCGGGGCCATCATTTCTGGCGTCAGGTCGGGCAACTGGGCCTTCAGCTCCTGCAGACAAATGATGTCCACGTTCTGAGTAGCTACCCACGGCAAGACATTTTTACTCCATGCGGAGCGGATACCATTGAGATTCAGGGAGATGATGCGTAACATTGTGATCGAATCGGTCGTATTTTTCCGACCTGCAGGAATAGAGGATTATGGATTTTCGTCAGGATTTCATCGAATTTGCAGTTGGCTGCCAAGTATTGCGTTTTGGCGAATTCAAAACCAAGGCAGGAAGGCTTTCACCCTACTTTTTCAATGCCGGACTGTTCAACGACGGCAACTCGCTTGGACGTCTGGCCGAATTCTACGCCAAAGCAGCAGAAGCCGGCGGCGTCCAGTTCGACATGCTTTTCGGCCCGGCCTACAAGGGCATTCCGCTGGTGGCTGCCATTGCCATATCGCTTGCTCAGCGCGGCAAGAATTTCCCTTTTGCCTTCAACCGCAAGGAAGCCAAGGACCATGGCGAGGGCGGCAACATCGTCGGCTCGCCATTGACCGGACGTGTCCTGATCGTCGATGACGTTATTTCCGCCGGAACTTCCGTGCGCGAATCAGTCGAACTGATCCGCGCTGCCGGCGCCACCCCGGCAGGCGTATTGATTGCGCTGGATCGCCAGGAGCGCGGACAGGGCGAACTCTCGGCAGCGCAGGAAGTCCAGCGCGACTATGGCATCCCCGTCGTCGCCGTTGCCGGGCTCAAGGACCTGATGACCTTCCTGGCCGAGCGCCCGGATTTTGCCAACCATCGCGAGGCCGTTGCCCACTACCGTGAGCAGTACGGGGTCGATGCCTAAGCGGGCACTCCTTACCCTTCTCCTGTTGCTGGCCACTTCAGCACAGGCAGCCGGAGAGTTCTACTGCTGCCACGATCCAGTCAGCGGTCGCCGGGTCTGTGGCGACACGCTGCCCGAACAATGTCGTGGCCGTGCCTATCGGGTCCTCGACAGCGGCGGCAATATCATCAAGGAAGTTGGGCCACCGCTCACGCCTGAGCAAAAAGCCGAGCAAATCGTTGAAAACCGTCGCAAGAAACAGCTTGAAGATGCCAGCCGCGAGCAACGCCGCCGGGACCAGGCGCTGCTCGATACCTACACGACGCCTGAAGATATCGACCTGGCGCAACAAAAAGCCGAGGCCGACGTGAACTTCGCCATTCTGTCGACCATTGCCCGCATTGATGCTGCCCGCACCAAGCGCAAAAAGTTTGCTGATGAAGCCGAGTTTTACAAGAAAAAGGCACTCCCCGCCGAACTCGACAAGGAACTGCGCGCCATTGACCACGAAATCAGGCTGCAGCAGGAACTGCTCGATATCAAGAAGAAGGACTTCGAGTCAATCAAAGCCAAGTACGATGCGGACCGCAAGCGCTACTTCGAATTGACCCGCCGACCGCCGGCCGCGCCTTACAGTGGCGCGGCGCCAGCAATCCGCTGATTAACCCGCCAGTTTCTGCTTCAGCAGGTCATTGACCTGCTGCGGGTTGGCCTTGCCCTTGGCTGCCTTCATCACTTGGCCAACCAGCGCATTGAACGCCTTTTCCTTGCCAGCCTTGAATTCAGCCACGTTGGCAGCATTGGCAGCGAGCACTTCGTCCACCAAAGCTTCGATGGCGCCAGTATCGGTAATCTGCTTCAAGCCTTGCTTGTCGATGACCTCATCTGCCGTCGCCCCTTCGCCATTCCACAAGGCTTCAAAAACCTTCTTGGCGATGTTGTTGGAGATGGTGCTATCGGCAATCCGCTGGATCAGACCGGCCAGTTGAGCCGCTGAAACCGGCGAGTCGGCAATATCCTTGCCATCCTTGTTGAGACGGGCCGCCAGATCGACCATCACCCAGTTGGCACAGGGCTTCGCATTGGCCTTGCCGGCAATCGCGACGACAGCCTCGAAATAATCGGCAATTTCCTGACTTGCCGTCAGCGCGCTGGCATCGTAGGCGGAAAGACCCAAGTCGCCGGCAAAACGCTCGCGTCTCTGCACAGGCAACTCTGGCATTTCACCTCGAACACGAGCGATCCATTCCGCCGGGATGATCAGCGGCAACAGGTCGGGGTCCGGGAAGTAGCGGTAATCGTGCGCGTCTTCCTTGCTCCGCATCATGCGCGTCTCGCCGGTATCCGGGTCGAACAGCACTGTGGCCTGCTGAATATTGCGGCCTTCCTCGATTTCATTGATTTGCCACTGGACTTCGAAATCGATGGCTTCCTTCAGGAAACGGAAGGAGTTGAGATTCTTGATCTCGCGGCGGGTGCCAAATTCGGCCTGGCCTTTCGGGCGAACCGAAACATTGGCGTCACAGCGGAAGGAGCCTTCCTGCATGTTTCCGTCGCAGATGCCGATCCAGCGGACCAGCGCATGCAATGCCCGGGCATAGGCGACCGCTTCGTCGGACGAACGCATGTCCGGTTCGGAAACGATTTCGAGCAATGGCGTACCAGCCCGATTCAGGTCGATGCCCGACTTGCCGTGGAAGTCTTCATGCAACGACTTGCCGGCATCCTCTTCCAGATGGGCACGGGTCAGGCGAACGACCTTTTCGTATGCCTTGTCGCCCTGCCCGACCTGCAGCGTAATGTTGCCGCCAACCACCACCGGCAGGTCCATCTGGCTGATCTGGTAGCCCTTGGGCAGATCCGGATAAAAGTAGTTTTTGCGGGCAAAAACGGACTTCTGCGCCACCTCGGCACCAATCGCCAAGCCAAAGCGGATGGCGCACTCGACTGCTTTCTTGTTCAACACGGGAAGAACGCCGGGCAGCGCGAGATCAACCGCGCAAGCCTGGGTGTTCGGTTCGGCACCAAACGCCGTCGAGGCGCCGGAAAAAATCTTCGAAACCGTCGAGAGCTGCGCATGCGTCTCGATGCCGATTACCACTTCCCACTGAGTCATAGCTTCATCCGTTTTAGAAACATTGCCCGCTCTTCGCCTCGACCATGATCGGCCAGAGGTAGTCGAAAGCCTGTCCCTCGCAGGACTTGGGGCAACTGTTGAATGCAATCGTTACTTTGGGACCCTGCTCCCACATGCGAACCAGGCAATCCGACTGCCTCTTGTGGCGCAGCAGCGCCTGCGGCAGCTTCTCGACCTGCTCGAAGTCGTCCAGGTTGAAGCGACAGGTACCGTAGCCCTTCATGCTGACCTGAGCATCGAATTTCTTGACGTCGGCCTCCTTGACCAGCAGGTCGAGCCGGGTCTGGGTGCCGATCGCGTCCTTGTGCGAGCAGCGCGAACGAACGTTGAGCGGGCGCGTCGGTTGCGGCTTGAGGTTGCGGTTAGCCAGGTACTTCAGGGTCGAATTCTTGAATTTCGGTGTCTCTTCGGCAGCCGCCGGCTTTTCGGCACTCGATTGCGCCGCAGGCTCCTCCGGAGTTTTGGGCGTTTCTGCGCAACTGACCAACATCAGCGCAGCCAGCAGAGTCCAAAGGAGGCGCATCTTATTCAATGCCACCCGGGCGACGTTGATGCCAATCGGTCGCCTGCTGATAGCGATGAGCGACATTGAGCAAGCGGTTCTCGGCAAAATAATTGCCGATCAGTTGCAGGCCAACCGGCAAACCACCGACAAAACCACAGGGAATCGACATGCCGGGCAGGCCAGCCAGATTAACCGCAATCGTATAGATGTCCGACAGGTACATCTGTACTGGATCAGCAGCCTTTTCACCGAGCTTGAAGGCGGTCGAAGGTGAGGTTGGGCTCATGATCACATCGCAATGCTTGAAAGCCTCGACGAAATCGTTGGCGATCAGACGGCGAATGCGCTGAGCCTGCAGATAATACGCGTCGTAGTAGCCATGCGACAGCACATAGGCACCGATCAGGATGCGGCGCTTCACTTCTGCACCGAAGCCCTGGGCTCGGGTTTTCATGTACATGTCGTCCAGATTGCCGTACTCCGGGGCACGATAGCCATAGCGCACACCGTCGAAACGCGACAGGTTGGAACTGGCCTCGGCCGGTGCGATCACATAGTAGGCTGGCACCGACAAGTGAGAATTGGGCAGAGAAACTTCGACGCAGGTCGCACCGAGCTTCTCGTATTCGGCAATCGCAGCACGCACGGCGGCCATCACCTCGGCATCACAACCTTCGCCAAAGAACTCCTTGGGCAAACCGATGCGCAAACCATCAAGCGGCTTGTCGAGATCGCGGGCATAGTCTTCGACCGGACGCTCAAGCGAGGTCGAATCACGTTCGTCGAAACCGACCATCGTGTTGAGCAGCAGGGCGCAATCCTCAGCGCTGGCCGCCATCGGACCGCCCTGATCAAGCGACGAGGCAAAAGCGATCATCCCATAGCGGGAAACCACGCCATAAGTCGGCTTCAGACCAGTCAGGTTGCACAGCGCGGCCGGCTGGCGGATCGAGCCGCCAGTGTCGGTACCGGTCGCCGCCGGAGCCAGACGGGCGGCAACTGCCGCGGCCGAACCACCAGACGAACCGCCCGGTACGCGTTGGGTATCCCAGGGGTTACGCACGGAGCCGAAGAAAGAAGTTTCATTCGACGAACCCATGGCGAATTCGTCCATGTTCGTCTTGCCGAGCGACACCAATCCGGCTTCGGCGTGCATCTTGCGGATGACCGTCGCATCGTAAGGCGAGACGAAATTAGCCAGCATTTTCGAGCCACAGGTACTCAGCCAGCCCTCGGCGCAGAAGATATCCTTCTGGGCGATGGGAATGCCGGTCAATGGGCCGGCCGTGCCTGCAGCGATGCGCGCATCCGCGTCGCGGGCCATGACCAGGCTTTTCTCGCGATCAACCGTCACGAAGGCATTCAGAGTCGGATTCAGACGCTCGATGCGATCGAGGAACAACGACGACAACTCGACGCTGGAAACCTTCTTCGCGGCCAAGGCCAGCGACAATTCTTTCAGGCTGGCGTTGATCATTCGATCACCTTCGGCACAAGGTAGAGCCCTGCTTCGATTTCCGGGGCGACGGCCTGATAGGCAGCGCGGCGATCCCCCTCGGAAACTGCATCTTCACGCAGGCGCTGGCTGACATCCTGGGCATGTGCCATCGGCTCGATACCAGTGGTATCAACCGCCTGCATTTGTTCGATCAACTGGAAGATGCCGTTGAGGTGGCCCTGGGTGGTCAAGGCCTCGTCATCACTGATCTCGATTCGGGCGAGATGGGCGATGCGCTTAACCTGTTCTAATGTGAGCGACATGGGTGCCAAAGACTTTTTTGCAGTGCACAAAGTCTTAAAATGGAAAGCGTTATAAGGTATCATAAAAGTTTTCCCTACCGCACCCCCCAAGCG
>JAGTRV010000109.1 GCA_018262245.1 Pseudomonadota bacterium
ACCGACAAGCATGCCGACGATGCCCCAGATGACAGTCATGACGGCGAATTGCCGTACGACCTTATCGTTATATGTGGTTTGCGTTCCAGACATGAACCCACCTCTCGTTAATAAAAAACGGAATGCCCACCTCCCTGAAACCAAGGGGGCACATAGAAACGGATGTTATTCTAGTTGAGAGGGGCCGTTTTGACCTAGATCAACCTACCGATTATCTAAGTGCAATTAGTCCGAATTAGCTAGTCGTGACGGCAAACGAGCTGCAAGTGGACAAAAAAAGGGTGCGTCGTAACGCACCCCAACCCCAACAGAGAATTGCAGCGAAACTCGCGTTTCGCAATGACGCCATATTGCCGTTGCGCACGCACCGGCACGTTGACACAGGTCAAACTTTCTCTGCTTTATCGGATTCGGGCTGTTCAACTGGCGTTGGGGGGGGATTATCGTCCATCAAAATGCGAAACCCCGGCCCCTCCAGGTCATCAAACTGACCGCTGCGCACAGACCACCAAAAAGCCAAGGCGATCCCAAACACCAGGATCACCGAAACAGGAATCAGAAGATAAACACTTTCCATCAGTCAGTCTCCACGCGTTGAATACGCAGTGAATTGAGCACGACCAGCAACGAACTTGCCGACATACCGATACCTGCCAGCCAAGGGGTCACATAGCCACCAATCGCCAAGGGCAGTGCAATGAAATTGTACGCGAAGGACCACCAGAGATTCTGACGGATAACCAACAGGGTCTTCCGGGCACGGCGCAAACCATAGCGCAGATGATCGAGATTTTCGGAAAGCAGCACGAAATCGGACTGAGTTCGGGCTAGCTGGGCCCCCCCCCCCAACGCCACTGTAAACTGTGCCTGGGCCAACACCGGCGCGTCATTGACCCCATCGCCGACCATGGCTACCAGCGCCCCTTCCGCCTGCAATCGCTTCACGCAATCATGCTTGCCCTGAGGCGTTACGCCAGCCCTGACATCGTCAATACCCAATGAGGCCGCAACACGATTGGCCACCGAGGCCGCATCGCCACTCAAAAGCACGACTTTTTTGCCAGCCGCGAGCAACTCCGAAACCAAGGAAGCTGACTCCGGCCGAAGTTCATCACCGATCCGGAAAAGCGCCAGGCAGCCTGTCTCGTCGCCGAGAATGACGACGGTATCGCCACTTTCCAGCCAGGCAGCCGCCGCGTCAGGCAAAGTTCCAGCCCCCAAGCCCAAGGCATATTCTGGTCGGCCGATCCGGTACCGACGCCCCGCCACGAGGGCTTCGATGCCCTGCCCTGGCTCGCTGAGCGCCGCCGAAATTTCCGGCAATTGCGCACCTGCCGCACGACGCAAGGCTGTAGCAACAGGGTGCTCAGAGGCATGCTCGAGGGCAGCAGCGACCGCTAGGCACTCATCCTTGCCCAAGCTTGCAACCGGGAGGACATCCACCAAATGCATGCGCCCCGTCGTCAACGTACCGGTTTTGTCGAAGACGAAATGCGTAGCCCGGGCCAGCGTTTCGATGGCATGACCTCTTGTAACCAGCAAACCATCCTTGGCCAGAGCACCTGCCGAAACGGTCAACGCAATCGGCGTGGCCAGCGACAAAGCACACGGGCAGGTTACGACCAGCACCGATACCGTAATCCACAAAGCCTTCGATGGATCGACGAAATACCAGCCGATGGCGACAAGAATGGCGACGGCCAGCAGCACGGCGACGAAATAGCTGGCAATGCGGTCAGCCAATTCGACGATTTTGGGTTTTTCCGCGGCCGCCCTCTCCATTAACTGGATGATTGCCGACAAACGCGTTCCTTCTCCAACCTGATCAACCCGCACGACCAGGGGACTTTCTGCATTGATTGCCCCGCCGGTTACTGCATCACCCGGCGACTTCGGCACCGGCTTGCTTTCCCCCGTCAACAACGACTCGTTGGCACAACTGATCCCGTCGATAACCCGGCCATCGGCCGGCACAATGTCGCCAGCCCGCACCAGCACATAGTCACCGGGATGCAAATCCGCCACAACGCACTGCTCGGTGGTTCGATCCGATGGAAATCCAGGCATTTTCTGGGCAAAAGCCGGCATCAACTTGGCCAGCGCCTCGGTCACACTCAGCGCCTTTTGGCGGGCGGTCATTTCCAGAAAACGTCCGCCAAGAAGGAAGAATATGAACATCGTGACCGAGTCGAAATAGACCTCACCGGCCTGCATGAAGGTCGCCCAGCAACTGGCCAGAAATGCGGCGCCAACACCAAGCGCGACAGGAACATCCATCCCCACACGGCGCAGCTTGATGTCCCGCCAGGCATTGCGGAAGAAAGGTGCTGAGGAATAAAAAATGACGGGCAAGGTCAGCAGCAAACTGGCCCAGCGCATCAGGCTTTCTATGTCGGGCGCCATATCGCCATCAGCGATGTAGACCGGATAGGCGTACATCATCACCTGCATCATGCCGAACCCTGCCACCCAAAGACGCCACAGCGCGCCGCGCCGCTCCTTGCGGGAAATTTCCTCGTTTTTCGCCGCATCGTAGGGGTAGGCCCGATAGCCAATGGCAGCAATGGCGCCAAGGATGTCCGACAGCTTGATGCGGGTTTCGTCCCAACGCACGCGCGCTCGGCGTGTCGTGTAGTTGATATCCATTGCCGTCACGCCCGGCAGATGCCCAATGTGCTGTTCATTCAGCCAGATGCAGGCGGCGCAGGTAATACCCTCAAGCAGCAGGGAAGCCTCGCGCTCATTCTGGCCAAGTTCCTTGACAAAACTTTTCTGGAATTCGGCATGGTCGAACAAGGCAAGCTGGTCGAGCACAGCCGGCATCGCCTCACGTGGCGATTCGGGCAAGGAATCGCGACTGCGATAATAGTCTTCCAGGCCATTCTCAACGATGGATTGGGCCACCGCCTGGCAACCAAAGCAACACATCGCCCGCGGCTCGCCACCAATCTTCACCGACAGATCGACATTATCGGGAATGGGCAGGCCACAGTGATAACAGGAAGCTTGGGGCATAAATACAAAAAAGGCACCGAAGTGCCTTTTAGATCAAGGGCGGAGCCGAAGTATAGTTTATTTGGCGCCCATCCGGATCGCACCATCCAAGCGGATCACTTCGCCGTTCAGGTAGGCGTTTTCGGCGATGTGCCGAACCAGCGCCGCGTATTCGGCTGGCTTGCCCATGCGGGTCGGGAACGGAACCATCTTGTTCAGCCCATCCTGGACTTCAGGCGGCATACCCAGCAACATCGGCGTTTCCATAATGCCCGGGGCGATGGTCATGCAGCGGATACCACTACGCGCCAGTTCGCGAGCGACGGGAAGCGTCAGCGCAACAATGCCGCCCTTCGAAGCAGCATACGCAGCCTGTCCAAGCTGCCCTTCGTAAGCAGCAACCGAGGCCGTATTCACGATCACGCCCCGCTCGCCGCCGGCATCAGGCGCGTTTTTCATCATCGCGTCTGCGGCCAGGCGAATCATATTGAAGGTGCCAACCAGGTTGATGTTGATAACCTTGGCGAAACTTTCCAGTTTGTGCGGCCCTTCCTTGCCCACGACTTTTTCAGCCGGCGCTACGCCCGCACAATTGACCAGTCCGTGCAGGGCGCCAAATTTGGAAATCGCCGTATTGATAGCATTGACTGCGGAGGCCTCGCTGGCAACGTCCGTTTCCACGAAACATGCACCCTCACCCAGATCGGCTGCCTGCTTCTCGCCGGCCTGCCGATTGAGATCAACCAGCACCACCTTGGCCCCGGCTTCAGCCAAAGCTACCGCCGTTGCTGCCCCCAAGCCTGAGCCGGCACCGGTCACCAGAAACACTTTATCCTTGATTTGCATTGTCACTCCTCCTCAAAACCCGACATCACTCCAGACGGTACCGTATGGAAAAACGACATATTACTCCCGGATTCAGCAAAGGAAAAAGCCCCTGTTTCATAGTGGTGCTATGATGAAAAATAGATCAGCCATCAAAGCGCTCCCACCATGTTCGATCAGCCAGCATCTGGCAAAAACAGGCCGACCGTGCTCGTCATCGCCCCTTCTGCCGCGAATCGGGGGCAGATTTGCGAGTGCCTTCATCAGTTGCCGGATATCCGGACGGTCGCCACCGGGGAGGGCGAGCAGGCCCTGAAGATTATTCAGGAAACCTGGCCCAGCATGGTTTTGCTGGACGATGCGCTGCAGGGTATTGATGGCATTTCGCTGACCCGGACCATCCGCACCTGGGAGCAATCAAGAGACGAAGCCGGCTTTTCGCCATGGACGCCTATCGTCCTGCTCTCTTCGGTCAATGATGAAGACATTCTGGCCAAAGGCATCCTGGCCGGCGCCGACGACTTCCTTTACAAACCCGTCTCGGAAGTTGTCCTGCTGGCCAAGGTCAGGGCCATGCTCCGCATCGCAACCAGACAACAGGAAATCTGCGCGGTGCACCGGCAGCTCAAGGAAATCGCCATTCTGGACAGCCTGACCGGCATCCCGAATCGCCGGCACTTTGATGACACGCTGGCCGCCGAATGGAAACGCTGCATTCGGACCGAAACGCCACTCAGCATCGTTATCAGCGACGTCGACTTTTTCAAACAATTCAACGACATATACGGCCACCAAGCCGGCGATGTCTGCCTCAAAGCTGTCGCCAGCTCACTCAGTGAATCCCTCTTCAGGGTTGAAGATACCGTGGCGCGTTACGGTGGCGAAGAGTTTGTTGCCATCCTGCCCGGCACCGATGCCACTGGCGCCTACGCCGTTGCCGAACGCATGCGCCAGTCCGCCCGCGACCTCTGCATCCCCCATGAGCGCGGTATCGACGGGCGCATTTCCTGCAGCTTTGGCGTCGCCAGCACATGCCCCAGTGCAGACAAGGCACCACAGCAATTGCTCAGAACTGCGGATGCCGGTCTGTATGCAGCCAAACGCGCCGGCAGAAACCGTGTGGCATTCAAGCAGTAACCCGCTCCCTTTTTACACGGCGGATCGAGCACTCCGTCAGCGACGCGGTAATCCGTCAGCCTGACTGCGGCCCAGGAGCGACTGAAACGGACAAGCTAGCAAAATGCCAAGGCCAGAATGGCCGGGTCATCAAGTAAGTTCAGCAGGGCATAACCCGCTACGCGATGAGCGATCATCCACAGCTGAGAAGAAATTCTGAGCACACCTTCGAGCATGTCCAAGCACTTTCCACCACTGATCGTTGCCCTGCCGCGTTGGCCAAACCGGCCACACCGAGGCCACAAAGAGCCGAAGGGCAAAAAGCCTAGTTTTAAAAACGGGCTGAGTAAATGAAAAAGCCCACACGAGGTGGGCTAAATCAATATGGTGCCGCTTGCCGGAATCGAACTGGCGACCTTTTCATTACGAATGAACTGCTCTACCAACTGAGCTAAAGCGGCAAACCAAGGCGGCGGATTGTACAACAGCAGCGCCTTGCGGGCAACAGGCAGCAGACCAAGCTCCTGCCGCCATCGACCGACCTCAACAAACTGGCGAGTCTCACCAGCGGAGACGGGCTAGCCACCACGACATCGCTCGAGCGCCCCCGATCGCCTGTTGCTTTGTTTGTCGCCGAACGCGCAGCCGAGCGGGCGACAACGAGGAACGCTGAAAAGCCAGACAGCATTTGACTTTCGCTGTTTCCGTGGAAAGCAGAGCGTAGAATTGGCGCTTTTTTCAAACCATTTCAGGCAACGCCAAGACCCAATGAATCTGCTTCGCGCGCTGGCCACAGTCAGCGGAATGACCCTTCTGTCGAGAATCCTCGGTTTCGTTCGGGATTTTGTCATTGCTCGCGCCTTTGGCGCAGGACTGGCCACAGACGCTTTTTTTGTCGCCTTCAAACTGCCCAACCTGCTGCGGCGGATGTTTGCCGAAGGGGCTTTTTCCCAGGCATTCGTACCCATCCTGGGCGAATACAAGAACAAGCGCAGTGAAGAAGACACCCGCACACTGGTCGATCACGTCGCCAGCCTGCTGTCGATCATCCTGTTTGCCGTAACTGCCATCGGCATTGCCGCGGCGCCGCTGCTGGTCTGGATCTCCGCTCCGGGTTTTGCCGCAGATGCCGGCAAGTTCGAACTGACAATCACGCTGACCCGCATCGCCTTCCCTTATATATTCTTCATGTCGCTGGTCGCCCTGGCCGGCGGTTTGCTGAACAGCTGGAGCCGCTTCGCGCTGCCGGCCTTTACCCCGGTCCTGCTCAACCTGTCCTTTATCGGCATGGCCTTGTTTGCCGCACCATATTTCGACCCGCCGGTATTGGCACTGGGCTGGGCCGTTTTTCTCGGCGGCCTGTTGCAACTGGCGATCCAGATTCCCGCACTGAAGAAAATTTCGATGCTGCCCCGCCCCTCCCTGAATTGGCGGGCTGCCTGGGCTGACCCCGGGGTGCGCCGGATATTGACGCTGATGGGCCCGGCCGTGGTCGGCGTTTCGGTTTCCCAGGTCAGCTTGCTGATCAACACGATTTTTGCCTCTTTCCTGAAGACCGGCAGCGTTTCCTGGCTCTACTATGCAGACCGTCTGATGGAGTTCCCGTCGGGCATGCTGGGTGCCGCACTGGGCACCATCCTGCTGCCATCGCTGTCGCGCTATCACGCCAGCAACGAACATATCGAATACTCCCGCCTACTCGACTGGGGCTTGCGACTGACCTTGCTGCTCGCCGCGCCGGCAGCGCTCGGACTGGCAATTCTGGCCGTCCCCCTGATCGCCACGCTGTTTTTCCATGGCGCCTTTTCACCAGACGATGTCTTCCGTACCCGCGAGGCGCTGGTCGCCTACACCGTCGGCCTGACCGGCATGATTCTGGTCAAGGTGCTGGCTCCTGGCTTCTATGCCCGGCAGAACGTGCGAACGCCAGTTCGCATCGCCCTGATCTCGCTGACCGCGACCCAACTGATGAACCTCGCCTTCATTGGCTGGATCGGCCATGCCGGCCTGGCCCTGTCGATCGGGCTGGCGGCGTGCCTGAATGCATTCATGCTCTATCGCGGCCTGCGCCGGCTCGACATCTACGAACCACAGGCTGGCTGGGGCAGTTTTGTGGCGAAACTGGGCGTGGCGCTGGTCGCCATGGGCGGTGTCCTGTGGTTCGGGATGGGTAGGGAAAACAGCTGGCTGCAACTCAGTTTCATTGACCGGATAATTCACCTTGCATGGCTTGTACCACTTGGCGCCATCGTCTATTTCGCTACACTATGGATTCTTGGCTTCCGCCTCGGCGACTTCAAGCGCCGCACAGCCCCATAATCAGGAGAGACTACGATGAAATTGACCAGTGGCAGTTTTGCCGACGGACAAACAATCCCGGGGGATTACTCCTTCTGCATTCCGGACCCGGCTCATCACGTCTGCCTGGGAAGCAACAAGAATCCCCAGCTATCCTGGAGCGACGTTCCGGCCGGGACCAAATCCTTTGCTGTCATCTGCCATGATCCGGATGTTCCCAGCCAGGGAGACGACGTTAATCAGGAGGGGCGAAGCGTCCCTGCTTCTTTGCCGCGTGTCGACTTTTTCCACTGGGTTCTGATTGATCTGCCTGCCTCGATCACCAGCCTGAAAGAAGGCGAATTCAGCGGCGAAGTCACACCGCGTGGCAAGCCGGGGCCGCAAGCCGCTTACGGCGCCCGCCAGGGCATTAACAACTACACGGACTGGTTTGCCGGCGACAACGACATGCGCGGCGACTACTACGGCTACGACGGCCCGTGCCCGCCCTGGAACGATGAAATCATCCATCGCTACGTATTCACGGTCTATGCGCTGGATATCGAGCAATTGCCGCTTGCCGGCAAATTTGGCGGCCCGGAAGCCCGCACCGCCATTCAGGGGCACATTCTGGCCGAAGCCTGCCTGATCGGAACCTATACCCTGAACCGCAAGCTGCTGGGTTAAACCCGGCTAGCAGCAAAAAGGCCATGCTCAGTAGCATGGCCTTTTTATTTGTCCAGTCACCGGTCTTTAGCCGGCCGGAAGCTCGGATTAGCGAATTAGCCCCTTGCAGCCGCCGACGGTATTACCGGCACAAGGAACAGAGCTTTCGCGGTTGATCAGCCACTTTCCGCCGACCCGGATCATTTCAAGGGTCTTCTGGGTGGTATCGCGGTAAGCATTCGATTGATAAATCTGGCGGAACTCGACAAAAGCACGGTCATTTCCATCCATGCGGACTTTCAACTCCTGCACATCGACGTTGATTTCACCGCGAGCGGTAATACGGCTGCGACGAAGTTGCGCCCAGTCCTCACGTGAAAGGCCACCATCCGGCGTAAAGGTCGGCGCATAGAAAGCGGCGTAAGCCGAGTAGTCGCGAGCCGACCACGCAGCAGCCCAGGACCTGACCTGATTCTGGATATCGGCCTCGCCGCCTATGGCAACCGGCATCGGCATGACCATCGGCTTGGCGGCATTCAGCGCGGCCGCCTTGGCATTCAGCTCCTCGCGGTCCGGCTGGCTCAAGGCAATCGGGTCGTTCGGGCAAAGCTGAGCCGGATCGATTTCAGCCAGATCCTTGGCATCCGGAGTTTCCGCATCGAGACGCTGGAGACCGAGGTATTCAAGCAGCGTCCCCATGCCGGCATAGGTCCGCAGATATGCCAAAGTCAGGTCGGTGTTGGCATTGGCGGCTGAGCGACGAGCAGACAACAGTTCGTTTTCGGTATCGAGCAGGTCAAGCAGGGTGCGTTGTCCAACATTGAATTGATCGCGGTAGGCATCACGAGTCTTTTCGAGAAGGACAACCTGACGTGCCTGATGAACCGACTGCTCCTTGAGACGCAGAACGTCGTTATAGGCGATGAGCAGGGTCTGCCTGGTATCGCGACAAGCTTTTTCACGAAGATCGAACGCCAGGTTCTTTTTCTCGATGGTCTGTTTTTCACGAGCGCGGTCGGAACCGCCATTGAAGAGGTTCCAGCTAACGACGAGTTCGGCCACGTTATAGTCGCGCTGACCGGTATCCCCCAGATAGTTCTTGGTCTGGTCGGTACGGGCACGGAAGTCGAGCTTCGGAGAATAGGCAGCGCGCCGGGTATTGATTTCATACTGGGCGGCTTCAATGTTTTCGGTAGCAGCCAGCAGCGCCGGATTCTTTTTGTGCAGGGTATCAAGCGCCACCTTGGCCTGCGTTGGAAAGGCGGTGCTGACCAAGGTCGGCGCGACAATGGCGCCATCCGGCTGGGCGCCGACCAGGCGCTGGAAGCGAGCGGTCACGTCATGCAGATTGGCGTTTTCGGTAAGCAGATTGATTTCGGCCAGGGCTAGACGGCTGCCGGCCTGCTCAAAATCCACCCGACGGCCAACACCACTCTGGGTGCGACGCTGGATCTGGTCGTAGGTCGCCTTGTGCTGGACATAGTTATCCTTGGCGAGATCGACCAGGTGGCGGTAACGCAGCACATCGAGATAAGCACGGCCAGCTTCGAGCGCGACATTTTCGGAGGCATCGAGTAACTCGTAGTAACGAACCAGCTTGGCCTTGTCGAGCCGACGAACCTCGTTGCGCGTGGCAAAGCCGTCGAACAGCATCTGGTTCAGGCTCAGCATGTATCCGCTGCGAGTGTAGTCGCGGTCAGCTGCCGACGGCTGGCGCAGGCTCTCGCGCCCCGAACCGGCTGTCAGGTCAACGCGGGGAAAATAGCCGCCGCGCGCCACACCGATTTCTTCATCGGCCGCTTTGTAATTGTGCCATTTGGAGGTCACTTCCGGGCTATTCAGGACGGCTCTTTGGGCGACATCCTTCAATGTTGCCAGAGCCGGGTTCGATACGGACGGAATCTGAGCGATAGCCGGCATGGCAGCTGCCAGGAAAAGTGAAGCAACGGCGTTGTATTTCATATTGGCACTTGTAAACTCGGTTGAAAAAGCCTCTTCCTTGAGCGTTGCAGCGTGCAAACGCCCAGAAGCAGAAAGAGGCCCCTCTAAATTTGCGCCAATTATAGGTAGCGAGGGCTATCTGATTGTAATAGTTCGTAAATCAAAGGGATAAATACATCACGAAGCCGCGCAAAAAAGCGGGATTTCTTCCGTTAACGTAACTTGACCCAGGTGTCTTCAGCCCTCTGTATATTGATTTACCACCCGGAAAGAGCATTT
>JAGTRV010000110.1 GCA_018262245.1 Pseudomonadota bacterium
AGAACATGATGCTGCAGCCGACGATCTTGATCGTGTTGCTGATGAACATCACCCGCCACTTCGGCATGGAGTCGGCAAAGGCGCCGACGAACGCGGCAAGCAATACGTAGGAGAGCGTGAAGAATGTCTTGAGCAGCGGCTCGTATTCAGACGGCGCCTGCATCTCGCGCAAGGCGGCAATCGCGGCTATCAGCAGGGCGTTGTCGGCCAGCGCGGAAAAAAACTGCGCGGCCATGATTATGTAGAAGCCGAACGGCACGAAGTATTTGTCTCTTATATGACTTTGGGCGAGGTTTATACCACGCTCAGGATTGGGCGCAAGGCTTGCGCTGTCGTCGGGGTTGTGCATTATTTTGCCGGGTGGCGGAAAGCCTTGAGTTTGTGTCGGCTTGGTTAAGGTGTAATGACAGCCTGCAAGGCCAGCGACCTATCAAATTTGGGCCAAAATCAAACTCGCCATTCGGAAACAGGATGGAATGTGATTGAATATCGCCCGCACACCATCTGGGAGAAACATCATGGCTGACCGGCGTTTGCAGGTCTTTCATGCCGTCGCCAAACATCTGAGTTTTACGCGGGCAGCTGACGCCTTGTTCATGACGCAGCCGGCCGTCACCTTCCAGATCAAGCAACTGGAGGAGCAGTACAGCACCCGGCTGTTCGAGCGGCGGCACGGTGGGATTTCCCTGACGCCGGCGGGAGAACTGGTGCTTTCCTACGCGGAGCGGATTCTTGCGTTATCAGACGAAATGGAAATCCGCCTTGGTGAAATGACTGGCGAGATGCGTGGTCCGCTACTGGTCGGGGCCAGCACGACAATCGCCGAATTCATGTTGCCACGCGTTCTGGGCGAATTCAATGCGCTTTATCCGCAGGTCAGGGCTCGCCTGATCGTCGCTAATTCGGAAAGCATCGAGAGCAGGGTGGCCGAACATACCCTTGATATTGGCTTGATTGAAGCGACGGCCAAGTTGAACGGATTGACGAGCCAGATCTGCTGCGAAGATGAACTGCGGGTGATCTGTGCACCGGATTACCCGCTCGCCGGCATGAAGTCGGTTACCCCGAAGACACTGGCCGAATACGAATACATTTCGCGGGAGCCGGGTTCCGGGACGCGCGAAATTACCGATAGTTATTTCCGGAAACACAAGATATCGCCGGAAAGCCTGAAGACACAAATGGAGCTGGGCAGCCCGGAAGCCTTGAAGGGCGTCGTCTCGACCGGGCTGGGTTTTGCGGTTGTGTCGCGGGCCGTGGTCGAAAAGGAAACGCAGCTTGGCGAGCTCGTTGCCATTCCGCTTAATCCCCCCTTGAAGCGTAGTCTTTACCTCGTTTTTCATCAGGATCGTTTCCAGTCCCGATTGAGCGCAACCTTCATCGAATTTGCCAAAGCTAAACTGAAAGAACTGGCTTTATGAAAACATCGCGTCCCATCCGCGCGCGCATTGCGCCGGCGGCGATTTTGCACAACTATCGTCTGGCTAAACGTCACGCTCCCCAGTCCAAGGCATGGGCCGTGATCAAGGCCAATGCCTACGGACATGGCCAATGGCGTGCCGTTGATGCCTTGCGCGGCGAGGCCGATGGTTTTGCGCTGCTCGAATGTGAAAACGCGGTTGCCCTGCGTGAGGCCGGGGTTACTCAACCCATTCTGATGCTGGAGGGAATATTCAGTGCCCGTGACGTGCGGGCCGTTATCGAATACCGGCTGACCAGCGTCATTCATTGCCTTGAACAATTGGAACTACTCGTCCGCAATGGCCGGTTCGACACACCGATCTCTGTGTGCCTGAAGCTGAATACAGGCATGAACCGCCTGGGTTTTACGGCCGCGACCTTGCCCCGCGCCTGGGAGATACTCCAGCAATTGCCGCAGGTTGATGTCACCTTGATGACTCACTTTGCCGACGCCGATGGTGAGCGGGGCGTAACTTGGCAATTGGAGCGCTTTCATGACCTGGCTGGAGATTGGGCGGGGCCGGTGAGTCTCGGTAACTCGGCAGCCATTCTGAGCCACCCCAAGGCGCACGGCGACTGGGTGCGGCCGGGCATCATGCTTTATGGCGCCAGTCCCTTTGCTGATCAAAGTGCAGTTGATCTGGGGTTGCGACCGGTCATGACGCTGGAGAGCGCCGTCATCGGCATCCAGGACCTGGTAGCGGGGGGGCGGGTTGGTTATGGCGGCACTTTTACTGCCGATCGGCCGATGCGGATTGGCGTCGTCGCCTGTGGATATGCCGACGGTTACCCGCGTCACGCACCGACCGGCACACCCATCGCCGTCATGGGCCGCCGGACGCGTACGATAGGCCGGGTATCGATGGACATGCTGGCCTGTGATCTGACCGATATTCCGGAAGCGGGCATCGGCTCGCCGGTGACGCTGTGGGGGCTGGGTATAGCCGGCGCTGTGCCGGCCGACGAAGTGGCTGCTGCGGCCGGTACTGTTGCCTATGAGCTCTTCTGTGCCGTGGCGCCGCGTGTACCGGTGATAGTGGATGACGCTGTCGCGGCAGGGCGCCCATAATGGCCAAAGTCAAAACCATCTACTCATGTACCGAGTGCGGGGCAACCAGTCCGAAGTGGCAGGGGCAGTGCCCCGGTTGCAATGAATGGAATACGCTGGTCGAAACTGTTGCCGAAAAGGCTGCGACCAACAGTCGTTTCGAGTCACTGGCGCCGACGGCAAGGTTGCAGAACCTGTCGGAAATCGAAGCACGTGAAGTCGAGCGGATCGCCACTGGCATCGGTGAATTCGATCGTGCCCTGGGCGGCGGTCTGGTTAATGGTGCCGTGGTGCTGATTGGCGGCGACCCGGGAATTGGCAAGAGCACGCTGCTGCTGCAGGCTTTGGCGCATCTGTCGCTCGATAACAAGGTGCTTTACGTCAGCGGCGAGGAGTCGGGCGAACAGGTCGCCCTACGGGCTCGTCGTCTGGGCCTGGATACTCGTCGGTTGCAATTGATGGCCGAGATCAACCTCGAACGGATTCTCGCCACTTTGCAGGCGGAAAAGCCTGTCGTGGCGGTGATCGACTCGATCCAGACGTTGTGGTCCGATCAACTCTCCAGCGCTCCGGGATCGGTGGCGCAGGTCCGGGAATGCGCGGCGCAATTGACACGCTTAGCCAAGCAGGCAGGCATCACGGTCATCCTGGTCGGCCATGTGACCAAGGAGGGGGCCTTGGCCGGGCCGCGCGTGCTTGAACATATTGTCGATACCGTGCTTTATTTCGAGGGGGATACGCATTCCAGCTTCCGACTGGTGCGGGCCGTCAAAAACCGCTTTGGCGCCGTCAACGAGCTGGGTGTTTTTGCCATGACGGACAAGGGGCTGAAGGGAGTCAACAACCCCTCAGCCTTGTTCCTGTCCCAGCACGGTCAGGATGTGGCTGGTTCCTGTGTGATGGTGACGCAGGAGGGAACACGGCCCTTGCTGGTCGAGATTCAGGCGCTGGTCGATACCTCGCACGGCAACCCGCGGCGTCTGACGGTTGGCCTCGATCCGCAGCGACTGGCCATGTTGCTGGCCGTTTTGCATCGACATGCCGGGATTGTTTGTTTCGATCAGGATGTGTTCGTCAACGCGGTTGGTGGCGTCAAGATTACTGAGCCTGCCGCCGATTTGGCCGTGCTTCTTTCGATAACATCATCTTTAAAAAACAAAGCATTGCCATCTAAACTTATTGTATTTGGTGAAGTTGGTTTGGCCGGGGAGATCCGCCCGGCACCGCGTGGGCAGGAGCGTTTGAAGGAGGCCGCCAAGCTCGGCTTTACCCGCGCCCTGATCCCGGAGGCAAATCGTCCGAAACAGGCGATTCCCGGCATGGAAGTTATTGCGGTAAAACGAGTCGAGGAGGCGGTAGCGCGGATACGCGAGATGGAATAAGCTGGCGGATATCCCTTTCGGCATATATGTTCAATCTTTCGCGTTATTTCTCGACGGTCAGTTTCATCCTAATCGTGTTGGCAGCGGGGGTACTTGGCCCTCTGTACCAACGGCTTTCGCTGCTGCAGATGCAGAATCTGGCGGAGAGCCGAAATATCGCCATGGCGCAGGTTTTCCAGAATTCGCTGCACACACAACTGGAGTCGCTGATCAGCGATGCCGTCGGCCGGGACATCCATTCAGGCCAGGTCACCGATGACATCCTTCAGCTGCAGGCCACGGTGCATGATCTGATGCGGGATACCTCCGTGATCAAGGTCAAGGTCTACAACCGCCTGGGAAGTACCATTTTCTCGACGGATACCCGGCAAATTGGTGATAGCCAGTTGCAGAACCCGGGCTTCCGAGCGGCGATCAGTGGTTTGGTAACCAGTGAGTTGATACATCGAAACACCATCGATGCCTTCGAAGGGCAGTTGGTCGAGGTCGATGTCCTGTCGAGCTATATTCCCATACTCGGCAAAGAACACGCGGTCGAGGGCGCCTTTGAGCTCTATCAGAACGTCACTCCCTTTGTTACCCAGTTGAACCGCAATCTGTGGTGGGTGACGGCCGCCGTGGTGCTGGTGTTCGCCGCGCTCTACCTGATGCAGTTCCTGGTTGTTCGGCGGGCCCAAGGTATTCTGGAGGACCAGGAGGGGCGCATCAAGGCGGCGCGCGATACGCTGGAGATTCAGGTGGCGGCCCGTACGGAAGAATTAAAGCGGACCAACAGCCAGCTTGAGGGCGAAATTTCGGAGCGGCGGCAGGCGCAAAGCAAGCTCAATTATCTGGCTTATCACGATCCGCTGACCGGCTTGGCCAACCGTCGCTGTTTTATCGAACGACTCGAAGAAAGTCTCAGCGAAGGCGAGCGCCATGGCGAAAAGCTGGCCGTCTTGTACATCGATCTCGACCAGTTCAAACAGGTCAACGATTCCCTTGGCCATGGCGTTGGCGACGAACTGCTTGTTTCGGTCGCCGCCCGCCTGTCTGAGCACGTTCGGCTGATCGACATGCTGGCCCGCCTGGGGGGGGACGAATTCATTTGTCTGATGGAGGCCGCGCGTAGCGAAGATGAGGTCGAACTTCTGGCTCGCGAAATCATTGCTGCGTTCGAGTATCCATTCAAACTGGGTGACCATGAACTCTTTCTGACGGCATCGGTCGGCATCAGTCTTTGCCCCAGTGACGGCAATAGCGTGCTTGATCTGATGCGCAATGCCGATACGGCCATGTATCGGGCCAAAATGCTGGGCCGCGGTAATTTCCATTTCTACACCGCAGAAATGACCCGGGAGGCCCAGGAGCGTATCCAGATGGAAAATCTGCTGCGGCGTGCCCTCGATAACGGGGAACTGTCGGTCCATCTGCAGCCACAGGTTGATTCAAGGAGTGGTCAGCTGGTTGGTGCGGAGGCCCTGGTTCGCTGGAACAGTCCGGAGCTCGGTCAGGTCATGCCGATACGCTTTATCCCATTGGCTGAGGACTCGGGCTTGATAATCGGACTCGGCAACTGGGTCTTGCGCGAAACCTGCCGCCAGTTCATGCAATGGCGGATGAGCGGTTTCGAGCTGCCGCAGGTTTCGGTCAATCTCTCGGTCAAGCAGCTGGAGCGCCCGGAATTCATCGACGTGCTGGACAAAATACTCGACGAAACCGGTATGGACCCGACCCTTCTCAAGCTGGAATTGACCGAATCCGTGGTCATGGCGGTCGGTGATGCCTTTACTCCGCTTGAACGCTTGCGCGATCTGGGGATAAGCCTGGCGCTGGACGATTTCGGCACCGGTTATTCGTCTCTCAGCTATTTGAAGATGCTGCCGGTCCAGCAACTGAAGATTGACCGCTCGTTTGTTGAGGGCATTGGCCGAAATTCTGGCGATGAGGCCATCATCCGGACCATCATGGAACTGGCCAGGAGTCTTGGTTTTGAGGTGGTGGCGGAAGGGGTTGAAACCGTCGAGCAAGCCAACTTTCTGGCTGATCTTGGGTGCGAGCAGTTGCAGGGCTTTTTGCATGGACAGGCTGTGAGCCCCGTGGAGTTTCGCGCCCGCTGGTCTGTTCGCCCATGATGCTTGCCTGGCGATTGCTGGGCAGGGAGTTGCGTTCCGGCGAATTGCGCCTGCTTTTTGCGGCGCTGGCCATCGCCGTCGCTGCCGTGACGGCGGTCGGCTTCTTCGCCGACCGCGTTCGCCAGGGCTTGCAGCGTGAGGCCCGGCAAATGATGGGCGGTGATCTCGTCCTTATCTCCGACCACCCGTTGCCCGATAGCTACCTTGCCGAGGCACGCCGGCGCGGGCTGCAGCTAGCTCAAACGCTGGTTTTTCCAAGCATGGTGATTGGCAAGACACAGGCGCAGCTTGCCGATATCAAGGCAGTCAGCAGCGCCTATCCGTTGCGCGGCAAGCTGGCGAGCAGTCAGCGCGCCGGTGATGGCGGCTTGCCCGTGGAAAAAGGACCGATGCCAGGAACAGTCTGGCTCGATGAACGGCTGTCATCGGCTCTGGAGGTATTGCCAGGTGATGCCGTCACTGTCGGCAGTCAGCAATTCAGGGTTGGGGCTATCCTGACCCGGGAGCCTGATCGCGGAGTCAATTTCTTCAGCCTCGCGCCGCGCCTGATGATGCATGTCGACGATATTCCGGCCACAGGCTTGGTCCAGTTCGGGGCGCGGGTTCGCTATAACCTGCTGGCGGCTGGCGAGGAAAAGACCATCGCCAGCTATCAAGGCTGGCTCCTGCCCCGGCTTTCGCACGGTGAACGGCTGGAAGATGCGCGTAATTCGCGCCCTGAAATCCGCAATGCGCTGGATCGGGCCGAACGTTTTCTTGGCCTGGCCACCTTGCTGACGGTCGTGCTTTCGGCCGTTGCCGCAGCGCTGGCCGCTCGGCGCTATATGCAACGCCACCTCGATGCGTGCGCCGTGATGCGTTGCCTGGGCATGACGCATGGACGCCTGCTGGGCTTCCATGCCTCACTATTCCTTTGGCTGGCCTTGCTGGCTGGTGTGCTGGGCAGCCTGCTTGGCTATGCGGCCCATTTCGTCTTGATTCGTTGGCTCACCGAATTGTTGTCCCTTGAGTTGCCGAATCCTGGCTGGTATCCACTGCTCAGTGCCTTTGGCGTTGCCGGCGTGCTGCTTTTTGGGTTTGCTTTTCCGCCGTTGCTGCAGTTGGCCAGAGTGCCGACCCTGCGTGTTCTGCGCCGGGAGCTTGGGCCGCCACAGCCATTCCTGCTTGGCGGCTACGTGCTTGGCCTCGTCTTGCTCGCCGGGTTGATCATCTGGGTGGCGGGGGACGCCAAGCTGGGGGGCTTGGCCGTCGGTGGTTTTGCCGGGGCGCTCGGCGGGTTCTGGGTTCTTGCCAGGCTGCTTATCGGTGCCATCTCCCGCCTGCGTGGTGGTGGCGGATTCGGGTGGCGGCAAGGTTTGGCCAGTTTGACGCGACATGCTTCATCTGGCGCCATCCAAGTGGTCGCCTTGGCGATCGGCTTGATGGCCATGCTGTTGCTGACGGTTATTCGCGGAGAACTGCTCGACGCCTGGCAGAAATCGCTCCCGCTCGATGCGCCGAATCGTTTCGTCATTAACATTCAGCCGGAGCAGCGCGAGGATATTTTGGCCATGTTGACCGCCAGCGGGATCAAGGCCGAATTGTTGCCCATGATACGTGCCAGGCTGGTGCAAATCGGCGGCAAGGCGGTCAGTCCGGACAGCTTTCCTGGCGATGAGCGCGCCCAGCGCCTGATTGAGCGGGAGTTCAATCTTTCGTGGCGAAAGGAACTGCCGGACGGCAATCAAGTGATCGCCGGTCAATGGTTCAGGCCCGATCAGGCAGGGCAGGGCCTGGCTTCGGTTGAAGAGGGGCTGGCCAAGACGCTCGGCATCCGAAACGGTGACGAATTGGTCTTCATGATTGCCGGTAGCGAAAAACGATTGCGGGTGACCAGCTTGCGCAAATTGGCCTGGGATTCGATGCGGGTCAATTTCTTCGTCATGGCCCCGCCCGGTGTGATCGAAAATGCGCCGGCCAGTTACATCACCAGCTTCTACCTCTCTGCCAGTCAGACAGCGGCGGGCTCCGATCTGGTCAGACGATTTCCCAATCTGACACTGATCGACGTTGCGGCCGTCCTCCAGCAATTGCAATCGGTGATTGGGCAGGTGGCTGGTGCGGTTCAGTTCGTTTTCATTTTTACGCTGCTGGCCGGAGGGGTCGTGCTGTATTCAGCCCTGCTGACAGCTTTCGACGAGCGCCGTTACGAGTTGGCGGTGATGCGAGCCCTCGGCGCCCAGCGCCAACAGCTGACGCAGGCGATGATGGTCGAACTGGCGGCTATCGGTGGCATGGCCGGTCTGTTCGCCGCCATGGGTGCCATGGTGCTCGGGCGCATTGTGGGCTGGCAGGTATTCCAGCTGGACCTGGCCTTCGGATACAGCCTGCTCCCTCTGACGATGGCTGGCGGCGCCCTGGTCACTGTGGCCATCGGCTGGCTGGCCGTGCGTCGTCTGGTCATGACGGCGCCCTTGCTGGTTTTGCGGAGCGCTGCCTAAAAGTCGATGTCGATAACGTTGCTGTCGTTTCGACGTTCGTAGCGGACCTTTTTGCACATACCCCGGATAAGGCAGATGCCCAAGCCGCCGATGTCGCTTGCTGCCTCCTGCTTTTCGGGTATTTTTGTCGGATCAAAGGCCGGCGCCTTGTCCTCATAACAAAGATGCAGCGCATTGCCATTCCGGGTCAGGCTCAGATGGATGGTGGCGTCACTGTCGCCGCGGTAGCCATGAGAGATTGTGTTGGTAAACAATTCCTCGGCTAACAATTGCAGGCGCAAAACATCCTCGGCCGAAATGCCGAATCGGTTGGCGTGTTCAGCGAGCATTCGATGCAAATCGGGTAATTCTGAATGGCGCGCGCTGACAGAAATGTCCGTAAAATGATCAGCCATTGAATCTACTAGGTGTTGCACATGATTAAAGCACATTGGGTGGCTGTCTGTATGGCGGTGGGTGGATTGATTGCCAGCCTTCCCGCTATGGCTGCCGAACAGGCTGGCATGATCAAGGTCAGCATGGGGCTGGTCAACATCGAGCGCGACGGAAAAAAACTTGCTGCAGAGGTCGGTACGCCCGTTCTGGTAGCCGATCGCATCCGCACCGCTGCGGATGGTTCGGTGGGCGTCACACTGCGTGACAACACGCTGCTCTCGGCTGGCCCGAATTCGCTAATCATCATTGACAGGTTTGCCTTCGATAATACGACCCAGGACGGCAACATGTCGGTCAGTATCCGCAAGGGAACGCTCTCCGTGGCTTCCGGAAAGATCGCCAAACGGACGCCGGAATCGGTCGATTTCCATACGCCAACTTCAGTGCTTGGTGTGCGCGGCACCGAGTTCATCATCGAAGTGCTTGGGGGTAGCGATGAATAAGACCATTCTTTGCGTCGCGCTGGCCGGCTCTTTGGTGCTGACTGCCTGCACCACCGAGCGGGTTGTCCTGTTGCCGTCGGCCGATGGTGGCCAGAGTGGGGTGGTGGTGCGTGATCCGGCCGGCGAGGTGCTGTTGAACCAGCCTTATGCTGCCGTGAAGCGGCGTCTGGATTCGAATGTCGGTTATCAATCGTCGCCGGAAGAGGTCAAGGAACGCTACGCAAATGTACTGGCAGCCCAGCCGGCCCGTCCGCGGAGTTATGTGCTTTATTTTGAGGCTGGCGGCAACATCCTGACGCAGGAGTCCAAAGCGGCCCTGGTCAATATCCGCAAGGAAATCGCCGAGCGCGCCGCTTCAGAGGTTATGGTCATCGGCCATACCGATCGCGTCGGTAGTGTCGAAGGCAATGACAAACTTTCGTTGCAGCGTGCTGAAGGGCTGCGTGATCTGTTGATCGAATCCGGCATCTCGGCCGAAAAGATGGAAGCGGTTGGGCGCGGTGAGCGCGACCCGCTGGTGCCGACGGCAGATGAAGTCGACGAACCGAAGAATCGACGCGTTGAAATCAACGTACGCTAGGCCCGTTCAAGCGCATCAAGAGCAGGGTCAGGTCATCCGATGATGGGTGACCTGCCTCGAAATGCCGAACAGCATCGCGCAGTGTCTTGATGGCTGCCTGAAGATCAGCGGCCTGGAGTTCGCCGATGTTCGCCACCAGTCGCTTCGGTGACGCCGTCAGTAAACAGACAAAGCAGATCGCCTGGTAGCAGTTGCACTTTTGCAGCAAGGAACGGGTAGTCATCGGCAGTGCATAGTGGTGGTCCGGAAATGTTTGCCGTATCGATGCGCGACAGACCACCGTCTCGCAGCACGATGGGCGCATCGTGGCCGGCGCACGCATATTCCATGGTGCCGGTTTCGACATCCAGGATGCTGATGAAGGCGGTGACGAACAGGCATTCCGGATTCTCCCGGTTCAGTTCGCTTTCGATTTCTCGGAGCGCCAGTCCGAGGTCATGCTGGCGCCGGGTCAGCGTACCGGTCAGGGTCTTCGAGATTGCCATGAACAGGCTGGCGGGCACGCCCTTGCCGGAGACGTCGCCGATGGCCAGACAGAGCCGACGATCGTCGAGCATGAAGCAATCGTAGTAGTCACCACCTACCGCTCGAGCCGGTTCGAGCAAGGCGGCCACCTCAAATCGGGTTTCCTCGGCAAACATCGCGGTGGTGTCCGGTAACAATCCCATCTGGATTCGCCTTGCCGCATCCAGTTCACCATTAACCCATGCCGCCTCTTCACGGCTTTTCTGCAACTGCCGTTCCGCCTCGCGACGCTGGGTGTCAGCGGTGATCAGTGTGTTGCCAAGCAACGCTATGAAAACCGGGCTGAGCAGGATAATTTGCGAAGCACCGTCGAAAAGCCAACGTCCGGCAAAAAAAGCGAGGTAGCCGCCGGCCAGGAGAAACAGCATTAGAGCGGTGAAACTCAGGGCCGCATAGCGTCGCGCCCTGAGCATCGGGATAGTGCCGATCAGCAGCAAACCGCCACACAACAGTGAAGCCAGTTCGATCTGCGCTATCCAGTAGGGGCGTTGCAATGCCTGTCCATCCAACAGGCTTTCGATGACCTGAGCGTGAATATCGATCCCCGGCAGGCTTTCGCCGAGTGGGGTGATGATGCGGTCCTGCAGACCTGTGCTGTTAAAGCCGATGATGACGAAGTGGTTGTTGAAGAGCTCTGGAGGATGTACGCCCGCCAACACGTCAGCGG
>JAGTRV010000111.1 GCA_018262245.1 Pseudomonadota bacterium
CAGGCCGACGATGCCGATGACGAAGATGGCGATGATGATGTGCTCGACCTTCAGGTTGTTCCACTCGTCCCACACCCAGAAGCCGATGCCGACGCCGCCCGTAAGCATTTCGGCGGCGACGATGACCAGCCAGGCAGTGCCGATCGACAGGCGGATGCCGGTCAGCATGTAGGGCAGTACGGCCGGGAACAGGATCTTGGTAACCACCTTCCATTCGGACAAGGCCAGCACACGGGCGACGTTCAGGTAATCCTGCGGCACGCGCTGGACGCCTTGCGCCGTGTTCATGATCATCGGCCAGATCGAGCAGATGAAGATGGTGTAGGTCGCCGCCGGGTCGGCCTTCTTGAAAACCAGCAGGCCAATCGGCAGCCAAGCGAGCGGCGAGACCGGACGCAGCAGGCTGATGATCGGGTTGATCATCGCCGACAGGAAGGCCGAGCGGCCGAGGATGAAGCCGAGTGGAATGCCGACCAGTGCCGCGAAGCCGAAGCCGATGGCGACGCGCTGCAGCGAGGACAGCACATTCCAGCCGATGCCCTGGTCGTTCGGCCCATTGCGGTAGAACGGGTCGGCGAACAGCGTCACCGCCGCATCCCAGGTCTGGGCCGGGCCGGGAATGCTGCCGCCCTTGTGGGTAGCGACATACCAGATGCCGAGCAGGATCAACAGGCCGAGGACCGGCGGCAATACCGCGCGGCCCGCAGCAGCGAGTTTCTCGCTGATCGGCGTACCGACGGCGGCAGGAGCTACGTTTTCCATTTTCTTTTCCTTGACCGGCTCGGCGGCAACTGCCGCGACCGGTGCGCTGGTTGTGCTTTCCCGCAAGGGGACTTCCATCAGGGTTCGGTCGATTGGCTTCTCAGTACCGAACTCACCGTTCATCGTTATTGCGTTCATGGCTTTCTCCTGGGCAAACCGTCATTCCCGCGAAAGCGGGAATACAGGACCGTCCTTAAGCTTTGATCTTGAAACTGTCGGCGTACTTGACCGGGTCCTTGCCGTCCCACAGCACCCCATCGATCAGCTTGTGGCTGCGCATCTCGCTCTTCGGCAGCGCGACACCCGCGGCGGTGGCGCCCTGCTTGTAGATGTCGATGCGGTTCACCTGCTTGGCAACGGCCAGGTAATCCGGGTGGCTCTTCAGCAAACCCCAGCGCTTGTGCTGGGTCAGGAACCACATGCCGTCGGTCAGATACGGGAAGTTGACCGCGCCGTCATTGAAGAACTTCATGCAGTTCTTGTCATCCCAGCTCTTGCCGAGGCCGTTCTGGTAGCGGCCGAGCATGCGGGCGACGATGACTTCAGTATCGGTATTGACGTAGGACTTCTGGGCAATGGTCTCGGCCGTCTTCTGCTTGTTGGCGATGGATGCATCGATCCACTTGCCGGCATCGAGGATGGCGGCGACCACGGCACGGGCGGTGTTCGGATTCTGCTTGGCCCAGTCGGCCGTGGTGCCAAGCACCTTTTCCGGATGATCGGTCCAGATGTCCTGGGTCGTCGTCGCGGTGAAGCCGATGTTGTCCATGATGGCCCGGTTGTTCCATGGCTCGCCAACACAGAAACCATCCATGTTGCCGACGCGCATGTTGGCCACCATCTGCGGCGGCGGCACGGTGATGGTCTTGACGTCCTTCAGCGGATTGATGCCTTGCGAGGCCAACCAGTAGTACAACCACATGGCGTGGGTGCCGGTCGGGAAGGTCTGGGCGAACGTGTATTCGCGCTCTTTCTTGGCGATCAGCTTGGCCAGGCTCGGGCCGTCGATGGCGCCCTTGTCCTTCAACTGATTGGAGAGGGTGATGGCCTGACCGTTATGGTTCAGGTTCATCAGCACATTCATGTCCTTCTTCGGACCGCCGATACCGAGCTGCACGCCGTAAACCAGGCCGTAGAGCACGTGGGCGCAATCCAGTTCGCCATTCACCAGCTTGTCGCGCACTGAAGCCCAGGAGGCTTCCTTGGTCGGAATGATCTTGATGCCGTATTTCTCATCGAACTTGTTGACCGCCGCCATCACCACGGAGGCGCAGTCTGTGAGGGGGATGAAGCCGATGCGGACTTCCTTTTTTTCGGGGGCGTCGGAACCAGCGGCCCAGGCACCGCTGCGAACGCCGGGGGGGACCATGGCCATCAGAGAGGCTCCCAATGCGGTTGAAACGAAATCGCGACGAGAAAGGGATGATTTGGCCGTCGTCGTGCCTTCCGGGGCCAGTTTCTTGTCTTCCATTGCTTGCTCCTTGATTGCTTGAATCGAAAAAACAAATGGGCGTCGCATCCGAACCGCCGGTGGCAGCTCGGATGGACGCCCTTGTCCTTGAATCGGCTTTCGCTCGACTCTCGCCCGGCCGCCTTTGACCGTGCGCTTTGAGTGGACTATTGCAATGGCCGTGCCAGGTGTAGTTATTTAGAACTAGTCACAAATAACTACTATGTTTTCAATGACTTGGAATTTGTTTTTCCCGACCGCCGGGGCCGGAGGCGATGCACTATTGCAGTGCAGCAAGGCTTTTTATCGCACAGGTTTAGAGCAGCACCCGCGCCATGTCGATCACGTCGCGCGCCACTTTGGCCATCGACTGGCCGCGCTCCATCGCCAGCTTGCGCATGGCGTGATAGGCCGCATCCTCATCCAGACCACGGGCTTTCATCAGCACACCCTTGGCCTTGTCGACCAGCTTGCGGTCGGTGAGCTTCTTCGAAATGTCATCGAGTTCGCGGCGCAAGGCCTGCGTATCTTCAAAACGCGCCCGCGCCACTTCGACAATCGGCTTGATCCGCTTGGAATCGAGGCCATCGACGATATAGGCCGAAACCCCCGCCTTGACAGCATCGCGTATGGTTTCCTGGCCATCCTCCTGGGTAAAGATCACCACCGGGCGGGGCATGTCCTTGTTCATGGCTGCGAGATTTTCGAGCGTATCGCGGCTCGGGCTCTCGGTATCGATCAGGATCACATCGGGCTGCAGCCTTTCGACTTCAGCCGTCAAATTTTCTGAGCCGGCCAGAATGGCAGCGACTTGATAACCGGCGAGCGCCAGCCCGGCACAAATTTCGCCGGCTCTGGCTCTGGATTCATCAATGACGAGTACGGTAAGCATGGTTCTTATCTAGCAAGCTACAGGCCAGCCACCTCGAGGGTGGCTGCCGCCATGGCCTGAACGACCATTTCGTGCTCGCCGATGGCGGGGGCGAGCGAAAACTCGACATCGGGGTATTTTGCCCGCAGCGCCTCAATCATCTCCGGCGTTTCCTTCTTCAAATGTCCGCCACGGGCAACGAACATCGGCATCACGACAATTTTGTCCGCCCCCTGCGCGATCAACTCGCTCGCCCGCTCCGGCAAGGTCGGCGTCATGAATTCGAGGAAGGCCAGTTCGACCGGAATATTCGTCATGCGCTGACGGACAGCGGCTTGCACGCGGCGCATGGGATTGGCCCATTCCGGGTCGCGGGCGCCGTGGGCGAAGAGAATCAGGGCAGTGGTCACGGTTCTTGTCTCGTTGATTTCGCCGGATTATCCGGCCTTGGTGCCGGAAAGGCGAGATTGATGTTCTGGCCGTATTTTTAGCAAGAACAAGGTTAGCAGGCAGAAGACTGCGCCGGCATAGAAGGTAAATGCGGCTCCGTAGATGTCCCACAGCCAGCCGGCACAAACGCTGGCCAGCAACATGGCCAGCCCACTGATCAGATTGAAAAAGCCGAAAGCGGTTCCCCGTAAATCGGCCGGCGCCGTATCGGCCACCATCGTGGCCAGCAGGCCCTGCGTCATACCGAGGTGGATGCCCCATAGCGCCACGCCAGCAAGCACGACTGCCCAATGCGAACTGCTGGCCAGCACGAGATCGGCGGCAATCAGGACCAGCAAACCGATTGCCAGCAACTTGGTGTGGCTGACGCGATCCGACAGTTTGCCGAAGGGATAAGCCGACAGCGAATAAACGATATTCATGGCGACCATGACCAGCGGAATCAGCGCCAGTGCCATGCCGCCCTGCTGCGCCCGCAGCACCAGAAAGGCTTCGCTGAAGCGGGCCAGCGTAAATAATCCGCCCACCGCGACCACCCACCAATAAGCGCCCCCCAGTCGTCGCAGATTGGCCCGACTGATCGGATTGCGCCGAACCGTGTGGGCCGGTCGATCCGGCTCATGCACGCCAAAGACCAGCACGGCCACGGCGAGCAGGCCGGGAATGACCGCCACCCAGAACACCGCCCGGAAATCGTCCGCCCACAACAGCATCAACCCCACCGCCAGTAGTGGCCCGACAAAGGCGCCAACGGTATCGAGCGACTGGCGCAAACCGAAGGCGGCGCCCCGCAGTTCAGGCGGAGCGATGTCGGCGACCAGCGCATCGCGCGGCGCACCGCGGACGCCCTTGCCGACGCGATCGGCCAGCCGGGCAGCGAGGACCAGCCCGGTGCCCGAGGCCAGCGCAAAGACCGGCTTGCTCAGCGCACCGAGCGCGTAACCGAATACCGCCAGCCCCTTGCGCTTGCCGAGGTAATCACTGAGCGCCCCGGAGAACACCTTGACGATCAAGGCCGTCGCTTCGGCCAGCCCTTCAATCAGCCCAACGACCAGGGCGCTCGCCCCCAGCGTGCCGACCATGAACAGCGGCAGCAGGCTGTGGATCATCTCGGAGGAAATATCCATCAGCAAACTGACAAAGCCGAGCATCCAGATGCCACGTGGCATTTGGGCAGGCATCGGGGTGCTGGTCTTGGTATCAGTCATGGTCACCGGGGAAGCGTTGGACAATAGAGCCGCAGCTTAAGCGATCCCCTTGCTTCACGACTATCGCAACAGCTTCAGTAACAAAATCAGGTTGATGGCAAGCGAGATGGCCGCAACGCCTTTCCAGAATTGCAGCGGATTGCGCTGGACCAGCGGCTGCCGGCTGGGTGCCGCAATGGGCCGGGCAGCACCGCGCTCCAGGGCGAGCAGGAACTCCTCGGCCGTTTCGAAACGGTCCTTGGCCTCCTTGGCCACGGCCTTGAGCAGGATGTTCTCCAGCCAGCCGGGGATTTCCGGGCGCCAGCGCGTTGGTCGCGTCGGCTCGCCAAACTTGGGCGTCTGGAAGGGTTCGATTTCACCGTAGGGGTATTTACGGGTCAGCAGATGGTAGAGCGTGACCCCGGCGGCGTAGAGGTCGTAGCCCGGTTGCGGCTCCGGGGTCTCGAACAGTTCCGGGGCCATATATGAAGGCGTGCCGGCCTGGCCGATCGGATCGCCGGCCTTGCGTTCGGCCAGGCTGACGGCCACCCCCAGATCGAGGATGCGCAGCACGCCGTCCTGCCCGAGGTGGATGTTGTCGGGCTTGATGTCGCGATGCACGATATCGAGCCGATGCAGGCTGGCGATGGCCTTGAGCAGCGCAACGCCATGGCGCACCACCTCGCCGACCGGAAAATGCTGGTCGCCATCAAGGCGGACTTGCAGGGTCGCCCCGGCATGCCAGGTCATCAGGTAATACAGGCAACTGCGCTGCTCGGCCGGCACGACCTGCGGGAAGAAGGGCGAAACCACGCGGCGGGCACGCCACTCCTCCATCAGTAGCGCTGCCGTGGCCTCGGGATCACCCTCCATGCCCGGCTGTAGCGTCTTGAGGACCAGTTGCTGGCCGTTACGCGGATTGCTGACGCGATACAGCAGGGTCTCCCGGGAATCATGCAGGATATCCTCGACGACCAGCCCATCCAGTTCATGGCCGGGCTTCATGCGGTGCGGAAAAGGCAGACTGGCCGCCCCCTCCAGGCTATCGCGCAGATTGGCCGGCGGCAGGGCCAGCACATCGACGACCACGGCGCTGGCGTTGTCGTGCCCGCCGTGGGCAATCGCCAGGCTGGTCAGCGCCGCCGCCGCCCCCTGCGGTTCCGGGTGATCGAGCAGCACATCGGCGATCAGGGCATCCGGCAGCACACCCCAAACGCCATCGGAAACCAGCAGGAAACGGTCGTTGAGCGCCAGTTCGCCATCGGCGAAATCCATCAGCACGCGCGGATCAAGGCCGATGGCCCGCGACAGCACGTTGTTCAATTCCGGGTGTTCCCAGGTGTGATCGACGGTCAGCTGATGCAGTCGCCCTTCCTGAAAACGGTAGATGCGCGAATCGCCGATATGTGCCGTGTAGAAACGACGGCCACGCAGGACGACGACCGACAGCGTCGTCGCCATGCCGGCCAGCTCTGCATTGCGGCTGCCCTCGGCGATGACCCAGCGATTCAACGCCGTCGACACTGTCTCGATGGCGCGCGGCACACTCCAGGTATCCGGCGTTGCGAAATAGTCGGCGAGCAGACCGCGCACCGTGTATTCAGCGGCCTCGCGTCCGCCCTTGTGGCCACCGATCCCGTCAGCCACTGCTGCAATGACGCCCTTGTTTTCAAGGTCCTGACCTTCCGGCGTCGCAACACCGCAAAAATCCTCGTTCCGCTCGCGCGGTCCGGTCAATGAAGCGTATCCAAGGGCAACTTGCAGAGGCATACATTTATCCAGGCAAAAAGGCGGGGCAGCCAGTAAGCGCCCCGCCGTGTGACTTTACGTCAGATCTTGGCCGCCGTCAGGTGACTGGCGCCCCAGGTGGTACGCCAGCGGGTCTTGACACCGGTCAGACCAAGCAAGGCCAGCACTGCCAGCGAGGCAAAGATCAGGAAGCCAGCCTGATAGCTGCCGGTCAGTTGCTTGGAATAACCGAGGCTGGAGGCCAGGTAGAAACCGCCGACACCGCCGGCCATGCCAACCAGACCGGTCATCACGCCGATTTCCTTGCGGAAGCGCTGCGGCACCAACTGGAACACCGCGCCGTTGCCCATGCCCAGCGAGAGCATGGCACCGACGAAGACGAGCAGCGCCATCCAGGCTTCCGGCAGGCCAAAGCTGACGATGGACAGGAACAAAGCCGCAAACATGTACATCACGGTCAGCGACTTCACGCCGCCGATGCGATCAGCCACGTTGCCGCCAATCGGGCGAACCAGCGAACCGGCAAAGACACAGCCGGCAGTAAAGTAACCCGCCATCTTCGGATCAAGGCCGTACTGGGTGTTGAAGTAGATGACCAACGACGAAGCCAGGCCGACAAAGCCGCCGAAGGTCACCGAGTAGAAGAACATGAACCACCAGGCATCCTTGTCCTTGAGGACTTTCAGGTACTCGGCAAAGGTCTTGGGCGGCGGCGCATCCGGTGCATCCTTGGCCATGAAGATGAAAGCGATCAGCACAATGACCAAGGGAATCAGCACGACACCGAAAACATTGACCCAGCCGAAGGCGGCCGCCAGCCCCGGGGCGAACAAGGCAGCGAGCGCCGTTCCGGAGTTGCCGGCACCGGCAATCCCCATCGCTGTGCCCTGATGCTCGGCCGGATACCAGCGCGAAGCCAGCGGCAGTGCGGCAGCGAAGGAAGCGCCGGCGACACCGAGGAAGAGTCCGAGGATCAGCACTTCAGCGTAGGAATGCACGCCGACCTGCCAGGCATAGATCATGGTCGCGATGACCACGACCTGCCCGATGATGGCCGCCTTCTTCGGCGACAGGCGATCAACCAGGATGCCCATGATGATGCGTAGCAGCGCACCGGCCAGCACCGGCGTCGCCACCATCATGCCCTTTTCGGCATGCGACAGGCCCAGATCCTTGGCAATACTGATACCGAGGGGCCCGAGCAGCACCCAGACCATGAAAGCCAGATCGAAGTAGAGGAAGGCCGCGAGCAAAGTCGGCGTGTGGCCGGCCTGCAGGAATGATTTCTTGTCCATGTTGGTCTCTTTTCCGCGTTGATCGCCGAAGCGCTCGTTAAGGGGGATTGCTTGTGTCAGCGCATGGCATCGTCGCCATCAGCCCACCCTCGTTGGCGGAAAATCGCTGTGATGACCTGACTCCGCAAGCCCCGTGCCAGGACAATAACCCTATGAATTGTTTAGATTATCAACAAAACACTGATGGCGACCTGCACCAAAAGAGCGCATTCATTTCCATTGCGGTGCAGCATTTCGTGGCCGGTGTATTGCAATGATTCAAGATGCACGCCCGAGTTCAAGGTACGTTGCTTTGTTTGAGATCGAGAGTGAGCAGGCGGTAACTATCCTGGCTGAACGACGCCGACGTTCAAATGGATTTCCACTCAATTACAGCCTGGATATCCTAGCAATTGTGACTGCCCGTTCCCCTGCAGATATCACCTTTGCCTGCTTTTACCCATCTGTCAAAAAGATAGATATCGAATTAAAATATCAAATCTTGCATTTAAAAACAGGAAATATGGGATGAATAAGAGGTTCAGCATACTTTTCATGACTGCATCTGTTTTGGCTGGATGTGCAACCCCTAAACAGTTGGTTGCGACTGGCGGTAGTAGAGCAGATGGCACCGTAAAGATGTCCTACGAATATGGACGCTTTGAAACACCTCAAGTAAATGGAGCGCAAGGCACGGCTACAGCCAAGCAGCGCTGCGCTGCTTGGGGATATTCAGGCGCAGAACCATTTGGCGGAGCAACAAAACAGTGCGTGAATAACTCCAGTAGTGGGTGCAACCGCTGGATGGTCACATTTGAATATCAATGCACAGGAACTCCCGTGGCCTCACGATAGCTGCCGCAGGAAACGGAGGAATGCCTACCGTCCCCTCCGATACCTCAGAAAAAATGGCGCGCTAAATACCGGCGCCATTTTTTTGACCTTTTCACGTTAGACCGCGCAGATATCAATCCGATAGGGTCAGCATCGCATTGGTCACCACCGGGTTCCGGCAATTCAGGGGATGTGGTTCGTGAGCGCAATTCTTGGCATTACCTAGTTTATACGGCATGCCATTCCCTAATTCCATACCAGCGCTTAGATAGCTCTCCCCGATTTCCCGCCGGCCGTCCATTTGGCATTTGCGCATCCACCTAGGCTGACCTAATCTGAAGACAGCCGCATACGCCCCCGCCGTTTGTCATCTTGCCCGGGCAGAACCATCGGCCACTCACTTTCAATATCTGTCAGGACGCCATCGTTGTCCGCATTTGTTCAGAAAGGAATTGGAAATGGCATTCAAACCAGCAACCAAGCGCAAGGGCGCCACGCTAGTCGCCTCTTTCCCGGCCGAGCAGGCTCACCCTCGAATCTGCTTCGAACGCATCATTCCCGACGAACTCGACCAGGAACGCCCGGCCCGCCAGGCGTTGCGCGAGTACATGCTGAGCAGCGAGAAACGCAAGCTGAATGCCGATGAGGTGGCCCATGTCGCCAGGATGGCCGTCGTCAAGACCAAGAAATGGCCGGCGGGAACGACGCTGCGCTGCCTTTTCCTCGACGGCAGCACGACGATGAAGAAGAAGGTTCGGGCCTATGCGCACCAGTGGGAGAAGCACGCCAACATCAAGCTGAAATTCGTTACCAAAGCGCCGGCGGAAATTCGCATCTCGTTCTATGCCGACGCCGGATCATGGTCAGCCGTGGGCCGCGATGCCTTGAACCAGGCCTATTTCCCCCTGCATCAGCCGACCATGAACTACGGCTGGTTGCGTGACGACACGCCGGACGACGAATATTCACGGGTCGTGCTGCACGAATTCGGCCACGCGCTGGGCTGCATTCACGAGCATCAGACGCCGACCTTCAATCGGAAATGGGACGTCAAGGCAGTGATGAAGTATTTCCAGGGGCCGCCCAACTACTGGACGGAAGACTCCATCAAACACAACGTGTTGCAGAAATACTCCCCGACCGGGATTGCCGCCACTGTGTTCGATCCCAAGTCGATCATGCTCTACTCGTTCGATGCCGCGCTATTTGCCGATGGTCTGGGGCCGACCAACGAAAACAACAAATGCTCACCTGACGATATCAAGATGATCGGAACGATGTATCCGAAATAGCGATGTCGGCGGCCGAGGATGCGGCGGGCGCCAGGAGGCCGTGCCGCAAACCTCGGCCTGGCTTATGCAAAACCGGCAGTTTTGTGTGCCTGCACAGTAATTACCCAGCCGACCGCGCGATCACCGGAATCGGGCCAGGCTCAAAACAATCACCGCCAGCATCAGCACAAACGAAACACTCTTCCAGAAGATCACCGGGTTGCGCTCAATG
>JAGTRV010000274.1 GCA_018262245.1 Pseudomonadota bacterium
CATCATCGACCAGCAGTACGCTTTGGCGCGCCAACTGCTGGAAGAAAATCGCGACAAGGTCGAGGCGATGACCAAGGCCTTGCTCGAGTGGGAAACCATTGATGCAGACCAGATCGACGACATCATGGCCAGCAAACCTCCGCGCCCGCCGAAGCCATCTCAGGGGTCATCTCGTGCGACGACGCCCACGGATACCCCGGGAGCCGAGCCTAGCGCTACGGCACCAGCCTGATATTTCCAATCTTTCAACCGGCCGGGAGCGCTCTCCCGGCCTTTTGTTTTTCAGATATGCAAAAACTTCGCTGCGGTAGTTTTCTTCTGTCCATCGATCGTCCTCTGCTGATGGGTATCGTTAACCTGACTCCTGATTCGTTCTCGGGAGATGGTCTGGTGGGTGATGTTGATCGGGCCATTCGGCATGCTCGCCAGCAATTCGAAGCCGGCGCTGACATTCTCGATATCGGAGCCGAGTCGTCTCGACCGGGGGCAATTCCTACGCCTGAGAGCGAAGAATTGCGGCGTTTGGTTCCGGTTCTCCGTGAGGTTTCGGCGTGGGGAGTTCCGGTGTCGGTTGATACCTACAAGCCTGCTGTCATGCACGCCGCGCTTGAGGCTGGCGCAACCATGATCAACGACATCACAGGTATGTTGCATCCGGAAGCTCTGGCTGTGGTGGCTGGTAGCGACTGTGCGGTATGTGTCATGCACATGCAGGGTGAGCCAGGAACTATGCAGCACTCGCCTGATTATGGAAGTGTGCTTGATGAGGTAAAGGGCTTCCTGAAAGCGGCGGTGGCGCGATGTCGGGCCGTTGGCGTCGCAGATGATCGCCTGATCGTCGATCCGGGTTTCGGTTTCGGGAAAACGCAGGATCACAATTTGGCTCTTTTTCGGGCATTGGCCGAAGGCTTTGTCGATGATTTTCCTGTTTTGGTTGGCGTCTCCAGAAAGTCCATGCTAGGCGCGATTACCGGGCGCCCTGTGGCGGAGCGAGTGCCTGCCAGTGTTGCCGCAGCGCTCATCGCTGCTCAGAAAGGTGCGAAAATACTACGTGTGCATGATGTGGCGGCGACGAAGGATGCTTTAGCTGTCTGGTCGGCGATCGAAAAGGGAGTTCTCAGTGACTAGAAAATATTTTGGTACGGATGGCGTTCGGGGGCGTGTAGGTCAATCGCCGATCACGCCGGATTTTGTAATGCGTCTGGGGTATTCGGCTGGCAAAGCCTTGCTTGGCCGAAGCGAGATGCCGGCGGGGGATCGCCCGGCTGTGCTGATTGGCAAGGACACTCGTCTCTCCGGGTACATGCTTGAGTCGGCCCTTGAGGCGGGTTTTTCCGCTGCCGGCGTTGAAGTCTGTCTGGTTGGCCCATTGCCCACCCCGGCCGTCGCCTACTTGACCCGTGCCCTACGTTTGCAGGCCGGCATTGTAATTTCGGCGTCGCATAATCCCTATTACGATAATGGCATTAAATTTTTCTCGGCGCAGGGTACAAAGTTGCCGGATGAAGTTGAGCGCGCGATTGAAGCGGGTATTGATCAGCCGATGGTATGTGCACCTCCAGCGGATTTGGGACGGGTTCGGCGGATCGAGGACGCGCGTGGCAGGTATATTGAGTTCTGCAAGAGCACCTTTCCCAATGATCTGGATCTGCGCGGCCTGAAAATCGTCATCGATTGTGCCCATGGTGCTGCTTATCACATCGCTCCGAGTGTCTTCCACGAGTTGGGGGCTGACGTCGTAAGCATTGGTGTGCAGCCAAACGGATTGAACATCAATGATGCAGTCGGGGCTACAGCGCCGAAAGCGCTATGTGAGGCGGTCCTCGCCAATCGTGCTGATCTTGGTATTGCCCTGGATGGCGATGCTGATCGCCTGCAGATGGTAGATGCCGAAGGTAATCTCTACGATGGTGATCAACTGCTGTACGCCATTGTTCGTAGCCGAGCCCGTAGTGCTCCCGTAAAAGGTGTTGCTGGTACGCTGATGAGCAATCTTGCGCTGGAGCATGCGCTCGCCAAGCTGAATATCCCGTTTGCCCGGGCGGCAGTTGGTGACCGCTATGTCGTAGAAATGCTCAACGAAAAAGGCTGGCTCTTTGGGGGGGAGAACTCAGGGCATATTCTCGCTTTGGATCGTCACACGACCGGAGATGGCATCGTTGCGGCGCTACAAGTGTTGGCTGCTTTGCGTGAGTTGGGTGGAAGCTTGAAGGAGTTGTTGGGGGGCTTGGTTCTCTATCCGCAGAAGCTGATCAATGTGCCGGTGACGCGTGGGTTTCCCTGGAAGGAGCATCCGGCGATTACTTCGGCTCTTGCTGATACTGAGGTCAGTCTTCAAGGGCGGGGCAGGGTGCTGTTGCGCGCCTCGGGAACGGAGCCTTTGCTGAGAGTCATGGTGGAGGGTGAAGATGCGGTCGAGGTGACCTATGCGGCCGAGAAACTCGCTGCTGTGGTTCGCGAATCGGCACAATGAATCTGTTGATGTTGCTATTCGTATTGACCAGAAAATCATCAGGTCGCTATAATCCGCGAGTTTTTCTCCAACAGAATCGTCTAGCGCATGCGTAAAAAGCTCGTTGCAGGTAACTGGAAAATGCATGGCAGCCTCCAGCAGAACGCAGCGCTGCTTGAACTTATCAAGGCTGGGGTCTCAGGTTTGCCTTGTGAGGTCGCTGTCTGTCCCCCATATCCATATCTTGGGCAGGCGCAGTCAATTCTTTCCGGGTCTGCGCTGGCTTGGGGCGCTCAGTCTGTAAGCGAGCATCAGTCCGGTGCTTTTACTGGCGAAGTTGCTGCTTCCATGTTGCTGGAGTTTGGATGCCGATATGTGCTGGTGGGGCATTCTGAACGTCGTGCGCTGTATGGTGAAACGGATACGGTCGTTTCGGCTAAGTTTGAGGCGGTGCAGAGGGCTGGCTTGGTTCCGGTTTTGTGTGTCGGTGAGACCCTGGCTGAGCGCGAATCTGGTATGACAGGTGTTGTCGTGGCTCGTCAGTTGTCGGTAGTTCTGGATCGTGTTGGAGTGGCAGCCATGGCTTCTGCGGTGGTTGCCTATGAACCGGTTTGGGCCATTGGAACCGGCGTGACGGCCTCGCCTGCTCAGGCGCAGGAGGTTCATGCGGCGATTCGTGCCAAGGTTGCAGAGCAGGATCTTGGGGTGGCAAATGGTTTGCGTATTTTGTATGGTGGTAGCGTCAAGCCACAAAATGCGATGGAGTTGTTTGGGCAGGATGATATCGATGGTGGTTTGATCGGTGGTGCTGCCTTGGTTGCGGATGATTTTCTGGCGATTTGCCGCGCGGCAAATTGATAGGCTTACAAAATGAACTGGCTTTTTTCTCTCGTCCTGACGGTCCACATTTTGGTGGCGATTGTGATTATCGGTCTCGTGTTGATGCAGCATGGCAAGGGGGCGGATATGGGGGCTGCATTTGGCAGTGGTGCGTCCGGTAGCCTTTTTGGTGCCACCGGTTCGGCAAACTTCCTGAGTCGCACCACCGGTATTCTCGCGGGGATCTTTTTTGTGACTAGTTTGACATTGGCCTACATCGGCTCCAATAAGCCAAAAACGACTGGTAGTCTGATGCAAGAACCGGTACAATCGCAGACTGTTTCGCAGCCTGCCTCGGCGGGTGGTGAGTCACCGGCGGCCCCTGTGGAAGCGGGGTCCCGGGCGAAAGATATACCGAAGTAACGCAAGGTGGTTTGCTTGGCTCGAGTCCTCGCCAGGTGGATCAAAAAAATGTGCCGACGTGGTGAAATTGGTAGACACGCTATCA
>JAGTRV010000022.1 GCA_018262245.1 Pseudomonadota bacterium
CCGAAACCCAGGACAAGAGCCTGCGGGTGATTGACGCGAAAGGGCGCGTAATCTTCAGCGCGTCTGATTCGGCAGACCTGCCTGAGATCAACGTTGGTGACCGCGCCTATTTTTTGAAACAGAAGAACGATCCTGCAGCCGGCTTGGTCATTTCCGAACCGATACTCTCCAGATTCACAGGAAAATGGCTGTTCACCTTAAGTCGCCGGATTGATCACCCGGATGGACGATTTGCCGGCATCGTCCAAACCGCAATGCGTGCGGATTATTTTCAGAACGCGTTCAAATCGATTGACACCGGGGAACACGGTTCGATCGCCATGTTCTCCTCGGATTTCCGGCTGGTCGCCCGTTATCCGATCCTCGATGAGCTTCTGGGAAAGCCTTTCGAACTGACGGAAATCCAGACGGGGCTGGACAAAGGGCAGCGCATCGGTTCCTATCAGGCGGTTTCCCGTACGGATGGTGTGACTCGCCTTTACAACTATCGTCAGCTTGAAACTTTGCCCTTGATTATTGCCCTCGGCATGGCGCCGGAAGATTTTCTCAAGGGCTGGAAACGGAAGGCGTGGATCTACTTCATCAGTTGGCTGGCTTTCGGTGCCGCCCTGAGCATACTGATTCGTCTGGCTCAGCGGCGATCCAGGGTGATCGACAAGCTGAATGACCAACTCGCAGAACAAGTCAGTCAGGCCAAGGCGGCCAGCCAGGCAAAAAGCAATTTCCTGGCTAACATGAGCCACGAAATCCGGACACCGATGAATGCCATCATCGGCCTGACCCACATGCTCAGGCGTGACAAAGTGACACCGGCCCAGGGCGAGAAACTGATCCGCATTGCCGGGGCGGCAGATCATCTGCTATCGGTGATCAACGACATTCTCGACCTGTCCAAGATCGAAGCCGGCAAGGTTGAACTTGAGGCAGAAAACTTTTCGCCGGAAGAAATGCTGCAACGAATCTGCAGCATCGTGCTACTCCGGGCGCAGGCCAAAGGCATCGAACTTGTCGTCGACGCGGGGGAATTACCGGCGCTGCTGAATGGCGACGTCACCCGATTGGGACAGGCCTTGTTGAATTATCTGAGCAACGCAGTGAAATTCACCGAGAAGGGCAGCATCATCCTGCGTGGCAACGTCCTCAAGGAAACCGAAAAAGATGTTCTTGTGCGCTTCGAGGTAGAAGACTCGGGCATCGGCATCAGCCCCGAGAACCTTGCCCACCTGTTTACCGCCTTTGAACAGGCAAGCGCTTCAATTTCGCGACACTATGGTGGCACAGGCCTCGGCCTGGCCATTTCCAGGCACATTGCCATGCTGATGGGCGGTGAAGCCGGGGCCAGCAGCACCCCCGGCAAAGGCAGCATCTTCTGGCTCACTGCCCGGCTGGGCAAAGCCCATCAAGAGGCCATTCCGCTATCAACCGAATTGGCCGGACGCCGCGCCCTGGTTGCAGACGATCTGCAAATCACCCAGATGGTCCACTGCCACCTGCTCCGCCAACTGGGATTGTCGCCGGAGGCGGTCGTTTCCGGGCCGGCGGCAATTGCCGCCATCCAGAAGGCCGATGCCGAGAACGATCCGTTTTCCATCCTGCTGCTTGACCTGCTGATGCCCGGCCAGGGCGGCATGGATACGCTCGCCAAAATCCAGAAGCTATCGCTGAATCGCCCCCCCATCTGCATGCTGGTGACTGCTTCGGGGGACAGCAGCATCGCCATTTCGGCGCGAGCCGCCGGATTTGCCGACGTTCTGGTCAAGCCGATCAATCAGACCATTCTGAAGGCCGCGCTAGCCCCCCATTTCTCCATGTCGCCCCTGCCGGCCAGCCCAACAGAAGCGCTTCCCGAGCAGATATTGTCCCGGGAATACGCCGGCGCAAAAATCCTGCTCGTCGAGGACGAACCGGTCAATCAGGCCATTGCCAAGGAATTTCTCCAGGGAGCAGGACTGAATGTCACGCTGGCCAATAACGGCAGGAAGGCGCTCGAGTTGGCGGAATGCAGAGCATTTGACCTCATCCTGATGGATATGCAAATGCCGGTCATGGACGGCCTGCAGGCCACTCGCCAGATTCGTGCGCTTCCCGGTTATTCGGAGGTCCCGATTATCGCCATGACCGCCAACGCATTCACCGAAGACCGCACCAAATGCCTGCTTGCCGGCATGAACGACTTTATCTGCAAGCCCGTGGAGCCGGAGGTATTCTTTTCGATGTTGCTCAAATGGCTGACATCCATAAAAGCCTGACCCAAGCCCCTGCCGAATCAGAAAAATCCGTCATAACAGCAGGATGAAGCGAGGCTAACTCCGGGCCGAACGTTCAGTTTGGGGTGATTACGTAAGCGCCATCCGGCGTCCATTTGACATTGGCGTCAAGGAAATAGGCAACAAGACCGGGTTTCGCCTTGCGCGCCTTGTCCAGCGCATCACCGCTGCGACCACCGGCCGAGCAGAAGAAAATGACTGGTTTGTCGGTCGGCAGTTCAGCCACCCGTTTTTCAACCGTCGCCACCGGAATGTTCACCGCTCCCTTGATACTGCCCTTGGCAAACTCTGCCGGATCACGCACATCAACCAGAAAGATCGAATCAGGTGCTTCCTTGAGAATTTTCTCGAACGATGTAATGGCGATTGCATCCTTGTCAGCCGTCGTCTGGATCATCGGTTTCGATGCCGCACTTGCTGTCTGCCCTGCCCCATAGAGCTTGACCCAGCCGGGGTAACCTTCGGGAACGACCTTGACCTGCGTGTAGCCCAGCTTGACAGCCTTTTCGGCTGAATCCGAACTCAGCTTGCAGCTGAAGCCTTCACAGTAGAAATACAGCGGACTGCTCTTGTCAGCCGGTAGACGATCCAGCATTTTCTCGAAATCGGAGTCCGGTAGACTGATGGCACCAGGGATATGCCCCTTGTCGTATTTACGTTCTTTGGGTCGGGAATCGATCAATGTCAGCGTCGCGCCTTCGTCCAGTTTCTTTTTCAGGAAAGGCAGCGAGACCGCACCGATGTGGCCGGTCTTGATCCAGTCAGGGTAGCCGGCCGCATAGACCTTGATATTGGTATAGCCCAGCTTTTCAGCCTTGAAGGCGGAGTTGTGACTGAGTATGCACTCGTAACCTTCACAGTAGAAGATCAACAGGGTGCTCTTGTCCTTGGGCAACTGATCCGTCAACTTGTCGAAATCGCTATCCGGAAGGTTGAAAGCCGTCGGTATGTGCCCCGGATCGTATTTGCGCCCGGTTGGCCTCGAGTCGATGATCAACACGCCTTCCGGCTTGGGCAGAATGGCATGTTTGGCTACAAAATCAGCATCGACCAAGTGGCTGTACCAGCCTGCCCTGGATTCGGCTACTGCTGAATCGGCAGCCATTGCAGCACCGAGAACCATGTCTCCGGGCGCAGCCACCAACGTGGCAAGCAAGCCCATGTAGACGAGACTAAGACGAAGTTTCATGTTTCCCCCTGTACCTGGATAAGCAAAACGATACCGGCTGTTCCAATACATACGTAACAGCCTGCTTCGAAGTACAAATTCATGCCCCGCAGACATGAAAAACCACGCCTCAATGTTAATTCATCCGAATATTACGGATATCAAATCCATCTGACGCAGATCAAGGGAGGTGCAAATTTAGCCCTAGATGTTTTAAGGCTATTTCTTCCTCAAGCTTCCCGACGCCGGAATACCCAACTTCTGTCATCCGAGACTTCGGGCGCAAAGGCGTACCTGTCGTAATCAAATGCCTTGAGCCCTTCCGGTTCGCTGAGACGGTTCAGCACAGCGTAACGGGTCATCAACCCGCGCGCCCGCTTGGCGTAGAAGCTGATGATCTTGTACTTGCCGTTCTTCCAGTCTTCGAACACCGGCTGAATCACCTCGCCATTGATCTTGCGCCCGACGGCTGCCTTGAAATACTCCTCAGAAGCAAGATTAAGCACGACGGGTCGCGACATCCCGGCCAGTTCGGCATTGATTGCCTCAAGCAGGCGCTCGCCCCAGAAAGCGTAGAGATCCTTGCCTGCCTTGTTGGAAAATCGGGTGCCCATTTCAAGGCGGTAAGGCTGCACAAGGTCAAGCGGCTTGAGGATGCCGTACAGCCCGGACAGGATACGCACCTGCTGCTGGGCAAAGTCGAGGTCATCCGCGGTCAGGGTTTTCGCCGCCAATCCGTCGTAAACGTCGCCATCAAAAGCGAGCACGGCCTGTTTGGCATTTTCCGGCGTAAACGGCAGTGACCACTCAGCGTAGCGATTGAAATTGAGCAAGGCCAACGGATCGGAAAGGTGCATCAGGTTGGCAATATCGGCCGGTGACAGCTTGCGCAATTGCTTGATCAGCGTTTCCGACTGTTTCAGATAAGCCGGCTGCGTGAACGTGGCGACATGCGGCGGTGTCTTGTAATCCAGCGATTTGGCCGGCGAAAGGAAAATAAGCATGATCGTCACTCTTGGGAAACTAAGGTTTGTGCTGTGCGCCATTTTACCGGCTGGTAAAATCTCCTCTTTGATTTTTCTGGAACACCGATGAAACGCACCCGCTTTGGCTCACGCGACCGTCTTTCCCGCGACGCAGCCGAACTGCAACGTCTGGCCGCCGGCCTTTCCGAATCCGGCGGCAAGCTGGAAGACGCCTACTGGGAAGCGCAACTGGCCGAGACCGTCGACGGCCTGTTGAAAAATGGTGCCGAAGACGACATCAATACCGCGCTCGATCGCCTGTTCGAGGCCAATCCGCGCGGCCACGACGAACTGGCCGACATGGTGGAATCGCGGGCCGAAACCAATCGCCTGGAAGCCCTTGGCCAAGCCTTCGACATCCAGCTGTTCGCCGCGCCGGTCCTTGCCTGGTCACGCTTCTCCATCCCCGCCTGCCCGCTGCCCAAGTCCACGCTGCAAGCGCTGGCCGTGCAACTCGGTGCCCATGTTTTCGGCGGTGATGCCCGCCTCGCCATCGCCGATTTCCTGTTCAGCCCCGACCAGTTGCCGCGCAGCTTCTGCGACACCTGGCAACTGACCCGCGAACTGGGCGAAGCCGCGCTGGCCGGCAAGCATCTGGCCGTCGACACGGCCGGCATGGCCGAAACCAACCGTTTCCTGTCCGATGTCCGCTATATCGTCGGCGCCATCGCCGTGCCGCGCGGCAAGCCGCTGTTCCGCTGGAACGAGGCGGATGGCAACCGGGAAGCCTCGCTCAAGGAATGGATCAAGCAGGGCAGCCCGAATCTCGAGCCCCTGCTTACCGGCTGCGCCTGGCAACCGCTGCTGGCTGACTCCTACCATGCCGCCTGCCGGAATGCCGACCGTCTGTCGCGCCCCTATTCGCTGAAGGCCTCTGTCGCCTTCCTGCAGACCATGCTCGGCCTGATGCCGGCTGACATCCGCGCCGTCGTCGGCCCCAGCTACGACCGCCGCATGGAGGAATACCGGATTGGCCTCGGCCCGACTACCGGCGACGAGATCTACCACGGCATCGTCTGGCCGCTACTTGGCGCCGAAGACGAAGCGACCGATGCGGCCGGCGAGATCGAGGCCGTGCTGCGCGAAGCCGGCGTCAAGGACGTACTCTTCCTCGACCACCACTTCCCGATGGAATTCTGCGACGACTGCGGCGCCCCGCTTTTCCCCAACCGCGAAGCCGAACTGGTGCACGCCGAAATGCCGGAACAGCCCGCCGCCAACTCGCAAGTCCTGCATTGATGAGCCTGTCGTCGAATCAGGACTGGCTGGCCCGCAGTCAGGCCGCCGTCTGGCACCCCTGCACGCAAATGCAGCACCATGCCCAGACGGCGTCTGCCGCCCACCTGCCGCTGGTGCCCATCGCCCGTGGCAGCGGCGCCTGGCTCTACGACTTTGATGGCAAGCGCTATCTCGACGGCATCAGCTCGTGGTGGACCAACCTGTTCGGCCACGCCAACCCGCGCATCAACGCGGCACTGAAAGACCAGCTCGAAAACCTCGAGCACGTCATGCTGGCCGGCTTCACGCACCAGCCGGTTGTCGAGCTTTCCGAGCGCCTGTCGGCCCTGACTGGCGGCAGCCTCGGCCATGCCTTCTACGCCTCGGACGGCGCCTCGGCCACCGAAATCGCGCTGAAGATGAGCTTTCACTACTGGCGCAACACTGGCCGACCGGAGAAAGCCGAATTCCTCTGCCTGGCCGGCAGCTACCACGGCGAAACGGTCGGTGCGCTGGCTGTCACCGACGTCGCCATCTTCAAGGACGCCTACGCGCCGCTGGTCCGCGCTGCGACGGTCATTCCCTCGCCCGATTCCCGGCTGGCCGAAGCCGGCGAAAGCCCGGCCGATGTCGCCCGCCGCGCTGCCGCAGCACTCGAAGCCCACCTCGAAAAGCATGGCGAAAACATCGCTGCGCTGATCGTCGAGCCGCTGGTGCAAGGCGCCGCCGGCATGGTCATGTACGACCCGGAATACCTCCGCCTCGCCCGCCAGTTGTGCGACCGCTACGAAGTGCACCTGATCTGCGACGAAATCGCCGTCGGCTGTGGCCGCACCGGCACCTTCTTCGCCCACGAACAAGCCGCGAATGATGGCAACCCCATTCGCCCCGACCTGATGTGCCTGTCCAAAGGCATCTCCGGCGGCTACCTGCCGCTCTCCATCGTGCTGTGCAGCGACACGATCTACGAAGCCTTCCTCGACGATTCGGTCGCCCGCGCCTTCCTGCACTCGCACAGCTACACCGGCAATCCGCTGGCCTGCCGCGCCGCGCTAGCGACGCTCAACATCTTCGAGTCCGACGACATTCTGGCCGCCAACCGCCTGAAATCAGCCAAAATCAGCACCGCCCTCGCCCCGCTGGCCGACCATCCGCAAGTCCGCCACCTGCGCCAGCGCGGCATGATCACCGCCTTCGACGTCGAAACCGACGACCCGTATTTCTCCCGCCGCTTCTACCGCGCCGCCCTTGGCCGCGAAGCGCTGATCCGTCCGATCGGCAACACCGTCTACCTGATGCCGCCGTATATCATCAGCGACGACGAAATCGCGCATCTTGGGCAGTCCATTGCCGGATCGCTGCAAGAGGCTCTGGCAAAGTGAACGCCACGATGTCTACGGACAACCGGACAAAAATCGGCTGGCTACATTGCCTGCTGCAGGCCGGCAGCTTATTGATAGGCATCAGTCCCTGCCTGGCTGGTATCGCATGGAAAAGATGATCCGCACGACGGATGGATTGAGCCTGTGGTCCGAGGCTGTCGGCAAACCCGGAGATCGCCCGATTCTGCTGATCATGGGCGCGATGAATCAGGGTATTTTCTGGCCGGATGCTTTTTGCGCCCGCCTGGCCGGTTTGGGCTACTACGTTGTCCGCTACGATCATCGTGATACCGGCCTGTCATCGAAAATCGATTATCAGGCGCAGCCCTACCGGCTGGCTGAATTGACGCAGGATGCGCTCGCCGTACTGCATGGTCACAATTTACCCAAAGCAACCGTGGTCGGCCTGTCGATGGGTGGCTATATCGCCCAGTTGCTGGCCATCGACCATCCCGAGGCCGTTGAGCGCCTGGTACTGATTTCCAGCTCGGCCGACCAGCGCCCCTATATGGCTGCCACCATGGGGCAGCCGGCCGTCGGCCTTACGCTGCCGGGGCCAGGGCCAGCCCTGCTCGACTACATCCAGGCGACGATGGCCCGCCCTCCCCAGTCGCTGCCTGAGGTCGAACAAAATCTGCTGACTGGCTGGGCGATCACCTACGCCGGCCAGCGCGAATTTCCGCGCGCCCAGATGACCGTCGCCCTGCGCCAAGCCGCCGGGCGCACGAACAATCCCCTGGCCGCCTTTAATCACGCCCTGGCGGTCGCCGCCTCGCCGGATCGGCTGGAGAGCGTCAAAACCATCCGCGCACCGACGCTGGTCATCCATGGCTCACACGATACCTGTCTGCCGCTTGCCCATGGCGAATACCTGGCCCGGAACATCCCTGGCGCGCGCCTGCATATCCTGCCAATGGGCCACTCATTCATGTGGTCCTGGGATGATGAAGTACTGTCCAGCCTGACGAGCTTCCTTGGCGAAGACTTGATTGATCACCCCTCTCAGACAAACAATGATTGAAGACCGCCTAAACACCGAACTCGCCGAAATCGCCAGCGCCGGACTGACTCGCCGTCGCCGCGTACTGGAAACTCCCTGCGGCCGGATGGCCACGGTCGACGGTACAAACTTGCTGAATTTCGCCAGCAACGATTACCTCGGGCTGGCCGGCAATGCCGACATCGCCCGGGTGCTGGCCGACGGCGCCCTGCAATGGGGGGCTGGCAGTGGCGCCTCGCATCTGGTCAGCGGTCACTTGGTTCCGCATGAGGTGCTGGAAAAGGAAATCGCCGATTTCACCGGCTTTCCGCGCACCCTGACCTTTTCCACCGGCTACCTGGCCAATCTCGCCGTGACACCAACCCTGGCCGGCCGTGGCGATGCGGTATTCGCCGATAAGCTGAACCACGCCTCGCTGATCGATGCCATGCAACTGGCCAAGGCCAATGGCGCCGAGGTGCAGCGCTACCCGCACAACGACGTCGCTGCGCTGGAAAAAATGCTGGCTGCCAGCACCGCAGCGCACAAGATCATCGTCACCGATGCTGTGTTCAGCATGGATGGCGACCTCGCGCCGCTGCCGCTGATCTTCGCGCTGGCCGAGCGCTACGACGCCTGGCTGGTCATCGACGACGCCCACGGTTTCGGTGTCCTCGGCCCACACGGCAAAGGCAGCCTCGGCCATTTCAACCTGCCCGCCTCGCCGCGCATCCTGCTGATGGGCACGCTGGGCAAGGCCGCCGGTGTCGGTGGCGCTTTTGTCGCCGGTTCCGAAACAGCCATCGAATACCTGCTGCAGAAGGGCCGCAGCTACATTTTCACCACGGCCCAACCACCAGCCATCGCCTGCGCACTCGCCAAAAGTCTGCAACTGATCAGGGACGGCGATGCCCTGCGCGCCAACCTGATGGCCTGTATTGGCCAATTACGTGAAGGGCTGGCCGGCCTGCCGCTGAAACTACTACCATCTCCGACCGCCATCCAGCCACTGATCGTCGGCGACAACGATGCTGCCGTCGCCCTGTCAAAAGCGCTGTGGGAACGCGGCATGTGGGTGCCGGCGATCCGTCCGCCGACTGTCCCCAAAGGTACGGCCCGGCTGCGCATTTCGGTCTCTGCTGCCCATACCGAAGCTGACATCGCCCAATTGATCGCCGCCTTGAAAGAACTCGCATGAGCGCTCCCCTTGTTTTCCTGCCCGGCTGGTGCCTCGGCCGCAGCCCGCTGCAGGCGGTCGTTGAAGCGCTGAACGGGCAAATCATCGATCTGCCCGGCTATGGCAATGCGCCGCTGATTACCGATTTTTACGCCGCCGCCGACGACATCGCTGCTCGCCTGCAACCAGGCACCACGTTGGCCGGCTGGTCGCTCGGCGCCCAACTGGCACTGGCCGTCGCCGCCCGTCACCCGGACAAGGTTGGCAAGCTGATTCTCGTCGCAGGCACCACTTCCTTCGTCCAGCGCGACGGCTGGCCAAATGCCATGCCCCCCGACATGCTGACCGAGTTCGCCGCTGGCATTGCCGCGGATGTCGAAGCCATGCTGCCGCGCTTCGTTGGCGGTTTCAATCGTGGCGATGCCCGCGCCAAAACCGTGACGCTCGAATTGCTCAAGCTGGCGGACCCTCGCCCCGCCGGCGCAGTGCTGGCCACCGGCCTCAACTGGCTGCGCGACATCGATCTGCGCGACATTGCCCCGCAGGTCAAGGCACCGACCCTGCTCATCCACGGCGGCGCCGACCCGCTGATGCCACTCGGCGCAGCCAAAGCCCTGACTACCCTGATTCCTGGCGCCAGTCTGGAAGCATTTGCCGACTGCGCCCACGCCCCCTTTATCTCCAGACCAGACGAATTTCTCGCCACGGTACGTCGCTTCCTCAATGACTAGTGCCATAAAACCAAAGGCTGGTACCAGACCTTCCAAGGCGCGCATCCGGCAATCGTTCGAACGCGCCGCCCCGACCTACGATGACGCCGCTGCCATTCAGCGCCGTATCTGCATTCGACTCGCCGCAGGCCTACCGGACATTGCCCCGACCCGTCTTCTCGATGCCGGCTGCGGCACCGGCTACGCGCAGGCCAACCTGCAAACCCGCTTTCCGGATGCTCACCGGGTCGCCCTCGACCTCTCGCCTGGCATGCTGCAGCGTGTCGCCACCCCCTGTTGCCGGGTGGCCGGTGATCTTGAACACCTGCCGCTGGCTGACAGCAGTCTGGATTTGTACTGGTCCAGCCTCGCCGTGCAATGGTGTGACCTGGCTGTCGCGCTGCGGGAAGCGCACCGTACCCTGCGGCCGGGTGGCGTCATTGCCTTGGCCAGCCTCGGCCCGGCTACCTTTCATGAATTGCGTCACGCTTTTGCCGACGTCGACGACCACCGCCACACATTGGCCTTCCACAGCCCGGGCGAAATTCGGCAATTGGCCAGTCTTGCCGGACTGGCCGCTATCGACATCAAGAAAAGTACCGAGATCGCCCATTACCCCGATTTCAAGACGCTGCTTCGCGCCGTCAAGGCAATCGGTGCCAATCAGCTCGGCGATGGGCGACGGACCAGCCTGATGAGCCGCAGCAGCTTCCAACTTGCCGAATCGGCGTGCGAACAACTCCGCACCCCGGCCGGTTTGCCGCTGACCTACGATGTAATTTACCTATACGCCCGAAAATGAACCAAGCCTACTTCCTGACCGGCACCGATACCGAGATCGGCAAGACCTTCATCACCTGCGCCCTGCTCCAGCGGGCCGGACTGGACGGCCTGAAAGCGGTCGGACTGAAACCGATTGCGGCCGGCACCGATGCGGCCGGCCTGAACGACGACGTCGAAGCCATCCGTGCCGCCAGCAACGTCGAACTGCCGAGGGAAATCATCAATCCCTACTGCTTCAAGCCGGCCATTGCCCCACACATCGCCGCCGAAAAAGAGGGCGTGCGCATTGAGTTCGGGCCGATCAAGGCCGCCTGCGAACAGGCGCGGCAACAAGCCAATCTGGTCATTATCGAAGGCGTCGGGGGATTTTGCGTACCGCTGGGCACGGACTACAGCGCTGCCGATCTGGCGCTTGAACTCGACCTGCCGGTCATCCTGGTCATCGGCATGCGGCTGGGCTGTATCAATCACGCCTTGCTGACGGTAGAGGCCATTGCCAGCCGAGGTCTGAAACTCGTCGGCTGGGTGGCCAACCGCATCGATCCGGCGATGTCCTGCTTCGATGAAAATCTGGTCACCCTGGAAAGGCTGATCAGCGCACCGCTGCTCGGTGTCGTACCGCACGGGCCACAGGGCGGCACCATTGGCGCAGCCGGTTTCCTGCAATTACCCAGCGCTTAGCACTGCCGCCACTTCACGCAAGCGCAGCTGCAAGCCAGCCACAGCATCGGCAAGACCATCAATTTCCCCATTCTTTGCCTGCCGCTCGACCAGCATCGCGTCAGCCGCGCCGACGTCATCCGAAAAGGTGGCCAGCAATCCCTTGATGGTATGGGCCTCGCGCTGCAGGGTCTGGCTGTCGCCGGCAGCGAATGCCGAGGCAATAGCAGCGCAATTGTTATTAACATCCTGAAGAAACATATCGACCATCATCGAATAAATCTCTTCGTCGCCCCCCAGGCGTTCAAGAATCGATCCGCGATCCAGAATAAAAGCTTTTGCCATCCTCTTCTCCATTCAACGCCCAAAGCCGTCGGCAATGCGCCTCGGTATCACCTTCAGATTTGCGGAATTTCTTCGTCACGGAAGCGCTGACGAATTTCCAGAACTTGCTCCCAGCCGGCCAGAAAAGCTTCGATGCATAGCGGGTCAAAATGCTTGCCACGCCCGTCCTCAAGAAACTTGCAGGCATCGTCCAGTGGCCAGGCTCGTTTATACGGGCGCTCGGAAGTCAGCGCATCGAACACGTCAGCCACGGCGACAATCCGCCCGAACAGGGGAATATGCTTGCCCTTCAGGCCGAATGGGTAACCGCTCCCATCGTATTTTTCGTGATGAGAAATAGCGACTTCGGCGCCGGCCTGCATGATTTCGGATCGACTGTTCTTGAGCAGTTCATGGCCAATCCGCGCATGCCCTTTCATCACCTCGAACTCTTCCGGCGTCAGCTTGCCGGGCTTGAGCAGGATGTAATCCGGAATGCCGATCTTGCCTACATCATGCATCGGCGCTGCTTCAAGGATCAATTTCTGGGTGCTCGGGCTTAGGTCCAAACCTTGGGCAATGATCTGGGAGTAGTGCGCCATGCGCTGGATGTGGGCGCCGGTTTCCGGATCGCGAAATTCCGCCGCACGCGAAATTCGGAAAATCAGCTCTTTTTCGCGCTCGCGAATTTCCGCAGTTCTCGCCTCAACCAGTGCCGAGAGATGCGCGGCACGATCCGCCAGGAATTTTTGTCCGGTACGCAGCGACAGCATATTGCGGGCGCGAGCCGAGAATTCGATACGATCGATCGGCTTGGTCAGGAAATCATTGGCACCGCCAAGCAAGGCATCGTAACGAACATCCTTCTGATCGTTTGCCGTGATCATCAACACCGGAATCTCGTCCCGACCGTGCAGGGCTCGGAAGGCGCTGATGAAACGCAGCCCGTCCATATCCGGCATCATGTAATCGACGATGACCAGATCAGGCACATTCTCACGGCACCACTCAAGCGCCGAGAGCGGATTATCGAACAGGATCGGGCTGCAGTCGCCCAGCTTTAGAACCAGCGCCTTGATCAAAGTCAAGTTAATGTCGCTGTCATCGACAATCAGGACGGAATGCATGAGCTCTCTTGCTTGCTTTTCAGTAGTTTTCGGCAGTATATAATGCCCCGCCATGAAACTTCTCTTCGACCTCTTCCCTGTCATCCTCTTTTTCGCCACTTTCAAGTACGCGGAAAAGAGCCCGGAACTTGCTGCCAGCTGGATGGGCTCACTGCTCGGTTTCGTACCGGACGACATCAAGCTCGCTCCAATCCTGCTCGCCACCGTCGTCGTCATCGCCGCTACTGTCGCCCAGATCATCTGGGTGCACTTCCGTCACGGCAAGGTCGACAAGATGCTTTGGGTCAGCCTGGTACTCGTTGTCGTCTTCGGCGGCCTGACGCTGGCTTTCCAGAACGAAGCCTTCATCAAGTGGAAACCGACCATTCTTTACTGGGTGTTCGCCGGCAGCATGATCTTCAGCGCCTTCATCCTGAAAAAAAATCCGATCAAGGCCATGCTTGGCGAGCAACTGACGCTACCCGAGCCGGTCTGGGGCAAGGTCAATCTGTCGTGGATCGGTTTCTTCCTGTTCATGGGCGCCTTGAACCTGTTCGTCGCTTTCAATTTCCCGACCGATACCTGGGTCAATTTCAAACTATTCGGCGGCATGGGCTTGATGCTCGTCTTCGTGCTCGGCCAGGGCATGCTGCTGTCCAAATACGTTGAGGAAGAAAAATAATGCTCTATGCGATCATTGCTGAAGACAAGGCTGGCACGCTGGACAAGCGCCTCGCAGCCCGTCCTGCCCACCTGGAGCGCCTGCTGGCCTTGCAATCCGAAGCTCGCCTGATCCTGGCCGGCCCCTGCCCGGCCATCGATTCGCCCGACCCGGGCCCAGCCGGCTTTTCGGGCAGCATCATCATCGCCGAATTCGGCTCGCTGACTGCGGCCCAAGCCTGGGCCGATGCCGATCCCTATATCGCGGCCGGTGTTTACGAAAAAGTCACCATCAAGCCATTCAAGAAGGCACTGCCGGCGTGAGTGCAGAAACCATCGAGTTGCTGCGCCAGCGTCTGGTCGTGCTGCAAGCTGAATCGATCACCATCATTGATGACTCGCACCGCCACGCCGGCCACGCCGGCGCCCGTGACGGCGGCCATTACCAGTTACAAATTGTTGCACAGGCATTTGCCGGTAAAAGTACCATAGCCCGTCACCGCATGATTTATGATGCTGCGGGAGACCTGATGCGTGGCCGGATTCATGCGCTCAGCATCCGCGCCGAAGTGCCTGGCGAAGTATAATTTTCCTGTTATTCCCTCCACCCAAGGATAGATACATGTTCAAACTCTCCCGCCTGGCCGCCCTGCTTGTCGCCGGCGCCATCGTTTCCGCTCCGGCCCTCGCTGCCGACAAGGCCAAGGCTTTCGCCACCGTCAACGGCCAGCCGATTTCGCAAACCGTCTACAACGCCTTCATCGCCGAACAGCAGGCGCAGGGCGCACCTGACTCACCGGAACTGCAAGGTGCCGTCAAGGAAGAGTTGGTCCGCCGCGAAATCCTCGCCCAGGAAGCCAAGAAAAAGGGCCTGGACAAGGCCCCCAACGTCCAGGGTCAGATCGAACTCGCCAAGCAGGCCGTGCTTATCCGCGCCTACCTGTCCGACTACGTCAAGGCACACCCGATCAGCGACGCCCAACTCAAGGCCGAATACGAGTTGATCAAGAACAACCTGGGCAGCACCGAATACAAGGCTCGCCACGTGCTGGTCGAAAAGGAAGATGACGCCAAGGCAATCATTGCCAAGCTGGACAAAGGCGAAAAGTTCTCCGAACTGGCCAAGCAATCCAAGGATCCGGGCTCCAAGGACAAAGGTGGCGAACTGGGCTGGAGCTCCCCGAACGCCTACGTCAAGCCGTTCGGCGAAGCGCTGGGCAAGCTGAAGAAGGGCGAATACACCAAGACGCCGGTCAAGTCCGACTTCGGCTATCACGTGATCCAGCTCGACGACTCCCGTCCGATGACCCCGCCGCCGTTCGACCAGGTCAAGCCGCAACTACAGCAGCGTGCAGGCCAACAGCAGGTCGAGAATCTGGTCAAGGAACTGCGCGGCAAGGCCAAGGTCGACTAAACCTTCTCCGAGCATGCGAAAATGCCCACCCTTCGGTGGGCATTTTTCTTTTGGGGGAGACATTCGTGTTCAACGGCCTGAAAACACTGTTCGGCAAGAAGCCCGACACCCCGGCCCCGCCTGAATCGACTGGCCAACCAGGGCGGCCGGCCAGGGACACCCCATTCCTTCGCCGCGAGGCTGTCTTCGACCGCAGCAACCGCCTTTCCGGGCACCTCTTTCGGCTGCAACAATCGACCGTACTCGCCAATGCCGACGATGCCGAACAACGCGAGCTCGACCAGGCCCTGCTCGACACGCTGAACGCCAGCCGCGATGCCTGGAACACCACCCTCGCCTTCATCCCGCTCAGCTCATCCAGTCTTGATCTCCCCGCTGTCGAGCGCCTGAAGAAGGCCAACATCGTCCTCCTCATCCAGCTGGCGCCTGAAGCCGAAGCTGACATGGTCTGCGAGGCCATCGACCAACTGCATGTTCGCGGCTTGCAGGTCGGGGTTTTCCGCCAGCCGAAACACCGCGCTTTTGCCAAAGTCATCCAGCGAGTGGATTACGCCGCCATCGATATTGGTGGCAACGAGGCCAATGCGGTTCGAGACTTTTCCGCCGCCATCCGTTCCGGCGAGCGCGAACACCCAATCCGGCTTTTCGCCTGCAATATCGATACCTTCGACGACCACCTTTTCTGCCATCAGTGGCATTTCGAAAATTTCCACGGCAAGTTTGCCGAATCAGCACCCAGGCTCGACAACGTTAGCAGTGGCGATCCGCACAAGGCGCAATTGCTCAACCTGCTGCGCCTTGTTCAGGGCGATGCCGAAACGGCCGAAATTGCCGCGGCGATGAAACAGGACCCGATGCTCAGCTTCCGCATTCTGCGCTACCTGAATTCCCCGGCGCTGGGCCTGACCCGCCAGATCGATTCGCTAGAGCAGGCCCTGGTTATTCTCGGCCGCCAGCGCCTGAGTCGCTGGGTAGCGGTACTACTCTTCTCTGTGCGCGAACCGCATCTGGGCGACTGGCTAATGATCGAAAATGCCCTGACCCGCGGCCGCCTGATGGAGGTCCTCGGCGAACAGGTCATGCCCGGACAGCCGCACGACCCGCTCTTCCTGACCGGCATCTTCTCCTGCCTTGATCGTCTGTTGCGCCGTCCGCTGGCTGAAACGCTGAACGATATCCCCATTTCCACGGATATCAGGCAGGCGCTGCTTGAGCGTAGCGGCCCCTATGCCCCGCTGCTCGCCATCGCCGAAGCGAGTGAGGATTTCGACCCGCCACGCATGGAAAGCACGGCCCGCTCCGCCGGCATTGACCCCGACAGCGTTAACCGGGCCCTGCTGGCAGCCACCGCCTGGGCAAGCGAAGTGACCGAATATTGGGAGTAGCCAGATCGGGCATCAGCAAAAACTTGATGCAGGTCGAGGCAGCAATCCTGCCTTGGTGGCTTAATCTCGACCCAATGAACTTTCGTTTCATCCTCGCCTTGCTCGGCCTGAGCCTTTCGCTCCCGGCCTTCGCCAACCAATCCCTGCAAGCCTGGCTGGACACCGCGCTACCGGGCACGGTTCTGCGCCTGCCCCCCGGCAATTACAGCGGTCCGGCGACGATCAACAAACCGTTGACTTTGGAAGGCAACGGCAAGGTCATCATCGACGCCGGCGGCAAGGGGACCGTTCTGACCATCAAGGCAGACCGGGTAACGGTGCGTGGCCTGACCCTGCGCAGCAGCGGCGATTCTCACGACGCGATCGACGGCGGCATCATGGTCGAGGCAGGCAACGGGCTGCTGATCGAAAACAACGTCATCGAGGACGTGCTGTTCGGCATTTCGCTGCACCGGACGACCGACAGCATCGTGCGCAACAACCGCATCCGTAGTCGAGCGGTCGACTCAGCCGAGCGCGGCGATGGCCTTCGCCTCTGGTACAGCACCGGAAACCGTATAGAAAACAACGATATCGCGCAGATTCGCGACGTCACTATCAGCAATTCACCGCACAATCGCTATACCGGTAACACCATCCGAAACAGTCGCCGCGCGTTCAATCTGCTTTTTTCGCATCGCAGCCTGATCGAGCGCAACCTGCTGGAAAAGAATTCGACCGGGATCATTGCGCTTAACTCGGATGGCCTGCTCATTCGAAAAAATCGCATCCTGCATGCCATGGATGCCTCTGGCGCCGGCATCGCACTGAAGGAAACGTCGGCTGCATTGATTGTGGACAACGAAATCGTCCACTGCGCTCACGGCATCATGGCCGATTCGCCAATGGACGCGATCAACCGGATCGTCTTCATCAACAATGTGATCGCCCACAACATTACCGGCATCTACTTCTACGGCGCCAAGGGCGGCCACATCGCGATCAACAACACCTTCAAGAGCAACCTGTGGCCGGTGACGATCATTGGCGATGGCGACCCGATGAACGACACGTGGTGGGGCAACAACTGGGATACCTATGAAGGCTTTGACCTCGATGGCGACGGCTTTGGCGACAAGCCACACGAACTACACGCCTACGCCGACCGCATCTGGATAGAAACGCCCAGCGCCACCTTCTTTCGCAACTCGCCGGTTCTGGAACTGCTCGATTTTCTTGAACGCCTGGCCCCCTTCTCGACACCATCGCTGATTCTGCGCGACACGGCGCCACGCATGAGGAAAGTGCAGCAGTAAAAATGCGTCAGACGGGGGCTGCCTGACGGCTGGCAATCCCTCAGCCCAGCCAGTCGAGAATATCCTCAATCAGATCGTCAACGGCGCCCAGCGACAGATTGAAGTAATTGCAGGCATATTGCGCCGCCTTGGCCCATTCCTGTTCGCCATTGCCACTACCGTGCAGACGGATAATGTGTTCGGCCAGCACGCAGATGGCAATCAAGGCACCGGCAGTCTCCGAGACACTGCCCGGCTTCGCCAGCACGCTGTAATCATGGTGATAGAGCACCCCTTCGGAGATGAAGCCCGGAAGATGCCAGCGCTTGGCCAGGAAGTAGCCGACCACCGCATGATTGGTTCCCATCATGGCATCTTCGACGTCCGTGAATCCCCGCTCCTCGGCGGCATTGGCCGCTGCCAGCACTTCCTTGGTCTGCGGAAAACGCTTCATCAGCAGTGGAATGCCGCAATCGTGGAATAAACCGAAGGTGTAAGCCACATCCGGACGGACGCAGCGCAGGCGTTTGGCCAGTTCGGCCGAGACGTGCGCCGTCTGCGCCGAGGTCTCCCAGAAACGATCCATCGAGGCGTCCTGGTCGCCGGCCAGCGCCAGTCTCAGCAACTGCGAGACCACCAGACTGAAGATGCGCTGCATCCCCAACACATTGATCGCCTGCGTAATGGAGGCCAGTTTATGACCGGTCGAGAAAGCCGGGGAATTGGCGATCAGCATGACATGGCCGGCCAGCGCCACATCCTGGCTGATCAGACGGGCAATCTCCCGCTGATCGGGCATGTCCTTTTTCAGTTCTGCATCGAGTTCGATCAGCACTGCGGGACAAGGGGGGATATCCACCCCGTTCAACATGCTCTGCAACTGTACTTCTTCAGCGACTGCGTTCATGAAAAGCCTCCAGAAGGCGGCAGACTACCTGCTAAAACCACGGCTGAAAATATAACGAAGGTCATAGCTGGTATTCGTCACCGCCGCCCTGCATGGCCATTTCGACCACATGCTTTGACAACTGTGGCGCAAACAGGGTGATCAGGTCGTAGTCGTAACGCCTGAGATAGGTGCCACGACGCAAGGCGAGGCGCGTGGTGTTGGACTCGAACAGGTGAGCGGCGTCTATGGCGACCAGCCCCACGTCACGCTGCGCATCGAACGCCAGGGCTGAAATGATGCCAAGACCAAGACCGAGGCTGACATAGGTCTTGATCACATCGGCATCAAGGGCAGTCAATGCAACATTGGGCTGGACGTTGATGCGTTCGAAAGCCCGATTGATCCGCGAGCGACCGGTAAATGCCGTGTCATAGGTGATCAACGGCCAGCGCGCCAGTTCGTTCAGCGACAGCGGCACTGATTGCAGGATGGGATGCCCCTCAGGAGCAATGACACAGTGCGTCCACTGGCGAACCGGCAAGGTAATCAATTGTGGATACTGATCGAGCGCTTCGGTGGCAATGCCGATGTCTGCTTCGCCAGCGACCACCCACTCGGCAATCTGCGTCGGGCTACCCTGGTGCATTTCCAGCTTGACGTCCGGGTGTTGCGCCATGAAATCGCGGACCACGATGGGCAGCGCGTAACGGGCCTGGGTATGCGTTGCCGCCAACACCAGCCGGCCGGTGTTGCCGGAGGCGAACTCACCGCTCGCCCGCTTCAGATTTTCCGCTTCGCGCAGGATGCGTTCGGCGATGCCCAGCACGACCTTGCCCGGTTCGGTGACCCCGGTAAAACGCTTGCCGCTACGCTCGAAAATCGAAACGCCGAGTTCATCCTCCAGCAACTTGACCTGTTTGGAGATCCCCGGCTGGGATGTGTAAAGCGATTCAGCCGCCTCCGAGACATTCAAGCCCTGACGCTGGATTTCGACGATGTAACGCAGTTGTTGGAGTTTCATGGTCTGGGATCGAGTAATTGGATTCTGCGCTTAGCCAGCAACATACATCCATCAGTTAATAACCGAACGATATAACAATCTAACTCAATATTCTTTTTGTTTCAAATGGCCACTGTTAACATGCACGCCATGGATTATCTCTACACTCTTTCCGGCTTTGCCGTCGGCGCCATAGTTGGCCTGACTGGTGTGGGTGGCGGCTCGCTGATGACACCGCTGCTCGTGCTGCTCTTCGGCGTTCCCCCGGCGACAGCGGTCGGTACCGATCTGCTCTATGCCGCGATGACGAAGGCTGGCGGCACTGTCGCCCATGGCCGGAAAGGGCATATCGACTGGAGCATCACCGGCCGGCTGGCGCTGGGCAGCATTCCTGCCGCTGCCATCACGGTTTGGGTGCTATCACAGCTGCCGAAAGGCAATAACGTCATCGGCCAACTGATCTCCAACGGGCTTGGTTTCGCGCTGCTGCTCACGGCCATCGCGATCCTTTTTGGCCGCAAGCTACGCGAATACGCCGCCCGGCATGACGATTCACCGCTCCGCCAGTGCTGCCTGGGCAAGATCACGGTCGCTGTCGGCGCCATCCTTGGCGTGCTGGTGACCATTTCTTCGGTGGGCGCAGGCGCACTTGGCGTTGCCGCGCTGTTTTTCCTCTACCCAAAACTTTCGCCAGTAAAGATTGTCGGATCAGACGTTGCCCATGCCGTGCCGCTGACGCTGGTTGCCGGCCTCGGCCACTGGATGTTGGGCGGTGTAGACTGGGCGCTGCTCGGCAGTTTGCTGCTCGGTTCGCTGCCCGGTATCTGGCTGGGCACTCAGATTTCCGCCAAGGTGCCGGAGCATATCCTGCGCCGCCTTCTGGCCACCATGCTGGTGCTGATCGGCACCAAGCTGGTCTTTGCCTGACGTTTACCCCAAGGACGTTTCATGTACAAATACGATGCCATCGACCGCCAGCTGATCAACCAGCGTGTCGACCAGTTCCGCGACCAGGTCCGCCGCTGGAAAGCCGGCGAACTGAGCGACGACGAATTCCGCCCGCTGCGCCTGCAGAACGGCCTCTACATCCAGCGCCATGCGCCGATGTTCCGCATTGCGGTGCCTTACGGCATGCTGAGTTCGGACCAGTTGCGCACCCTCGGCCAGATTGCCATCAAGTATGACCGTGGCTATGGCCACTTCACGACACGCCATAATCTGCAACTGAACTGGCCGAAGATCGAGGATGTGCCGGACATGATGGCCGAGCTGGCCAAGGTCGAAATGCACGCCATCCAGACCTCCGGCAACTGCCTGCGCAACATCACCACCGACCCGTTCGCCGGCGTTGCCGCTGACGAAGTGATCGACCCACGCCCGCTGGCCGAAATCCTCCGCGAATGGACGACCTTTCACCCCGAATTCGCCTTCCTGCCGCGCAAGTTCAAGATCGCCATTTCCGGCACCCGTGAAGACCGCGCCGTCACCTGGTTCCACGACATCGGCCTGCATCTGCAGGAGCAGAACGGCGAAGTCGGTTTCCGCGTCATCGTCGGTGGCGGACTTGGCCGGACGCCGATCCGCGGCCAGGTCGTCCGTGAGTTCCTGCCCTGGCAGCACATCCTGACCTATTGCGAAGCCATCCTGCGCGTCTATAACCGTGCCGGCCGGCGCGACAACGCCTACAAGGCACGCATCAAGATTCTCGTCCAGGCCACCGGCATTGAAGCCTTCAGCCAGCAAGTCGAAGCAGAGTGGGCCTACATGAAAGACGGCCCGGCCACGCTGACTCAGGCCGAATTCGACCGCGTCGCCGCCCACTTCGGCGCACCGGACTATGCCAAGCAGGACGAGGTAACACTCCCGGCCGACCAGGCCTTTGCCAAATGGGTCGAGCGCAATACGCATCCGCACAAGGTTCCGGGCTACGCCGCCGTCACGCTGTCGCTGAAGAAGCACGGCATCGCGCCGGGCGACATCACTTCCGAACAGATGGCAGCGGTAGCCGATCTCGCCGACCAGTACAGCTTCGGCGAACTGCGCATCAGCCATGAGCAGAACATCATCCTGGCCGACGTCAAGAAGAGCGACCTGCATGAAGTCTGGCAGAAAGCCAAGGCAGCCGGACTGGCAACGCCGAACATCGGTCTGCTGACCGGCATCATCTGCTGCCCGGGCGGCGATTTCTGCGACCTGGCCAACGCCAAGTCCATCCCCATCGCCAACGCCATCCAGGCCCGCTTCGACGATCTCGACTACCTGTTCGACATCGGCGAAATCGACCTCAACATCTCGGGCTGCATGAACGCCTGCGGCCATCACCACGTCGGCCACATCGGCGTGCTCGGTGTCGACAAGAACGATTCCGAGTTCTACCAGGTCACGCTGGGCGGTCGCCAGGGCAATGATGCCAAGCTCGGCAAGGTGATCGGCCCCTCCTTCGCGGCCGAAGAAATGCCGGATGTCGTCGACAAGATCATCAAGGTCTATATTGAAAACCGTCATGCCGACGAGCGCTTCCTCGACACGCTCGACCGCATCGGTATCGACCCGTTCAAGAACCGCGTTTACGAAGGCCGTGCCCATGGCAAGGCCAAGGCTGCACAGCAGGAGGCTGCATAATGGCTCAACTGATCAAGAACAACAGCGCCACGGTCGACACCTGGCAAACGCTGCAACTGGGCGAAGGTGAAACACCGGAAACCGTTGCCCTGCCTGCCGGTGACGTCATTTTCCCGCTCGCTGTCTGGCAAGCCCGCAAGGCCGAGATCATCTCCTGTCACAAGCGTATCGGCCTGCTGATTCAGCCGGATGAGCGCGTCGAAGATATCGCCGCCGATCTTGAGTACTTCATCGTGATCGCCGTCAATTTCCCGAAATTCGTCGATGGTCGCGGCTACTCGACGGCCAGCCTGCTGCGCCAGCGCTACGCTTATCAGGGCGAACTGCGTGCCGTCGGCGACGTGCTGCACGACCAGCTGTTCTTCATGCAGCGCGTCGGTTTCGACAGCTACGCGCTGAAGGACGGCAAGAATCTCGTCCACGCCATTGAAGCCGGCTTCAAACCGTTTAGCGATGCCTACCAGGCTTCAACCAGCCAACCGCAACCCTACTTCCGCCGCCGCGCCTGAGAGAAGCGATGACCCCCAGCCTGCTCAACATCACGCCAGAACTGACCGTCAGCGTTGCCGCCAAGACCAAAACGGTCAAAGCCCTGCTCGCCGACATCGCGACCAACTGGTCGAGCGCCGCCTTCGCCAACAGCCTGGGCGCCGAGGACATGGTACTGACTGACCTGATCGTCAAGGCCAAGCTGCCGATCGAAATCTTCAGCCTCGACACCGGTCGCCTGCCGCTCGAAACCTACGACCTGATCGCCGCGGTCGACAAGCATTACGGCCTGAAACTGAAGCTCTATTTCCCGCAGGCCGAAGAAGTCGAAAGCTACGTCCGCAACCACGGCATCAACGCCTTTTACGAATCGGTCACGCTACGCAAGGCCTGCTGTTACGCCCGCAAAGTCGAGCCGCTGAAACGCGCCCTGGCCGGCAAACGGGCCTGGATCACCGGCATGCGCGCCGAGCAGGCGGCGACTCGCGGCAACCTCGCCGTCCGCGAGTACGATGAAGGCAACGGCCTGGAAAAATTCAATCCGCTGTCGGACTGGACCGAGAAGGAAGTCTGGACCTACATCAAGCAGAACGCCGTGCCCTACAACGCCCTGCACGACAAGTTCTACCCCAGCATCGGCTGCGCCCCCTGCACCCGCGCCATTTCGCCCGGCGAAGACATCCGGGCTGGCCGCTGGTGGTGGGAGAATCCTGAGTCCAAGGAGTGCGGCCTACACGTCAAAGGCTGAACCCAGCCCTGAGGATTACGAAAAAACCGGCTTCAAGCCGGTTTTTTTAATTGCCAAATGCCGGAATGAGCGCCAAGCAACGCCTTCCTTTAACAATGGGCAATCACTAGAGACCTTCAGTCCAAATAAATTGCCATGAAAAACGAATATTCAAAATACCCATAACGAATATTGCATTTCAGCTTGCATGCTGTAATGCTTGGCAGAATGGCAATTTACCGCTAATGAAACAGTTTGGCCAGCACGGTGTAAAAGGCTGATCGAAAAACTTAACAAATTCCAGACAATCAATAGAAATCAATATGTTGTCAGTTAAATTTTGTTTTTTCATCCATCCCCTGCAGGAAGTAGACACCTGCAAAGGTGTCTACTGAACGTTAGGTGCTTATGACGAAGCGTCTTTCCGGCCCACTTGGTTCATATGCAGATAGCGACGAATTCCAAATTGGGCAAACTCTCGTTTGGGTTAAGTACCCACCCAACGGGAATCGCATATCTCTGCTGTCTAAAGCTGAAGAGTTATTGCCAGTTCTTGAGTTCGATATATCCAAGGTTGAAGAGCTCGCAACAAAGACCATTGGCAGTTTAATTTCTGCCACAGTAATCGGCATTACGATAGAACCGGACAGTTCTGCTTCATATACCTGCACGTTTTTCGACGGCGAATATGAAGATGAATTTATTTTCATCAACAGAAAAATAGACGGTAGCCTTGTTGCCGCACGCACCTAACATGGCGCTCAACCTCGCTCCTTTCAGTCGCTGGACGCTGCGCAATAAAGCCGCGCAGCGCCGGTTAGCTCTACGTTAGGAGTCCGCGGCTTGGTGACTAAGCACGTTCAATTCACGGAAGACAATCGCCTTCAATGGGCCGGGATGGGAGACTACGAACTTATATCTCCTGACGGTCGGCACTCCATCGAGATTACATATGATGGCGAGCCTCCTCACGGAGATTCCTATCATTTGGTAAAGATTGACTGCGCTGCTTTTCCCGGT
>JAGTRV010000112.1 GCA_018262245.1 Pseudomonadota bacterium
GACCGTGAGAATCGCATCCCTGACCGACTGCACCATGTGCCTGAGTTTTTCGTTACTGGCATCGCGCTCAAGTTGAAGGTGCTCTTTCCTCAGCAGATTTTTAAGAATGATGGTCGTTGCCAACAAGATGAACACGATCACCGCTGCGGCACCGGTTGCTATAGGCAGGGCAACTCTGCGCCATGGCGTAAGCGCTTCGTGTTCGCTAACGGCGGCCGAAACAATCAAGGGGTATTTCGCCACCTGACGATAGGTTGAAATCCAGGGCTCCATCATTGCATCATGATTGGAAAGCACGACCTCATTTTCAGGATGCCCCGCAATTCTGGATAGTGAATCTGGTTCAAGCACTCGCTCACCAAATGCGCTATCCCCCGTACGGTGCCCTGCCATCAGTTCCCCATTTCGACTCAGCAATTGAATTTTGCTGACAAAATCCAGATTGATGCTGTCATAGAGCGACTCAAAGTATTCAATGCTGATGGCGGAAGCGATGACCCCCCGAAAGCTGCCATCCGAATTCAACAATCGAACAGCCAGGTAAAAGGTCCATTGACCATCGATTCGAGCCCGTTCGGGGAGCGACACAAACAGGCCATCCTGATTCGACGTACTGAAGTATTGAAAAAATTCTCGCTGCGCAACGCTGAACGGCGAGGCCAGATCATCCCTTGACGAATTGACCGCCATGCCTTTGCTATCGGCGACAAACATCGATTTCACTTGCGGCAGGCCGATAATCCGAGATTGCAGCAGCAGATGAACCGGCGTGCTATCCAATGCAAGGTCTCGCCCAACCTTGTCGGATACGCGGTCGCGGGCACCATACATGGCCAACGCCACACCATCGATCGTTCGAGTGGTTTGTTCAGCCAGAATCCGGTTCAGACTGATCGTTTCGCCTCGTGCATGCGTCAACTCCTGTTGCCGCAAATCAACGAGCAGCGCTAGCGTGCCGACAACCACGGCCATCACCATTGAAACTGACAGCATCAACACCGCCCGAACCGATGGGCTCTGGATCAGTCTCCTGACTGTTTGAGCAATCTCAATCATTTTTTCCGCCACCATAGTCTGACTGCCTAGCGCTTCCCGCACAGAAAAAGATGGGCATTATGGACTTGCTCATTCGATGAAACGAAATCTGGCACCAGGATCATCCAATTGGCGGTATCGGCTCCCGGTAAATAGCAGACTCGCCGGCAAGCGCTCAGCGAAGCGTTCGCCAAGCCCCCGGATGACGAGTCCAGCGTAGCCAATCACCTTTTTCCCATCCGGTTAGCACCTTGTCACGTTCCTGACACAGCTCCGACAATCCATGAAGAAGCTCGAAAAAAATCCCACTAATTCAGCATCTTAAGTCCTGGCACCAACCTTGCAATTGAAGCAGCAAGGAGATTGCCATGCAACAGCCCTTCATCACCATCAACGACACGACATTACGCGACGGCGAGCAATCGGCCGGCGTGGCCTTTTCGTTGGATGAAAAACTGGACATCGCCCGCCAGCTCGCCGCCATCGGCGTGCCGGAACTGGAAGTCGGCATTCCTGCGATGGGCGACGAGGAGCGCGACTCGATCCGCGCCGTCGCCGATCTCCAGCTCGCCCCGCGCCTGATGGTGTGGAGCCGCATGCACCCGACCGACATCGCCGCCTGCGCCGGCCTGGGCGCCCACTTGATCGACATTTCGGTACCGGCCTCAGACCAGCACCTGGCCTACAAGTTGAAGCAGGACCGCGCCTGGTTGCTGCGCGAACTGCCCAAGTTCATTGGCGCCGCCCTGTCGCTTGGCCTCGAAGTTGGCCTCGGTTGCGAAGACGCCTCGCGTGCCGACATGAATTTCCTTTGTGCGCTGGCCGAAACGGCCGAACGGGCCGGCGCCCGCCGCCTGCGCTTCGCGGATACGCTGGGTATTCTCGAACCCTTTGGCACCTTCGACCGCATTTCGAACCTGCGCCGCAACACCGGCTTGGAAATCGAGATGCATGCCCACGACGACATGGGCCTGGCCACCGCCAACACGCTGGCCGCCTGCAAGGCCGGTGCGACGCACGTCAATACCACGGTCAACGGTCTGGGCGAACGGGCCGGCAATGCCCCGCTGGAAGAAGTTGTCCTCGGCCTGACCAAGCTTTATGGCATCGAGACCAATGTCAGCCTGAAGGGATTCCCGTCACTGTCAGCCAAGGTGGCCAGCGCTTCGGGGCGCGCCATCCCCTGGCAGAAGAGCGTTGTCGGTGCCGGCGCCTTCACGCACGAAGCCGGAATCCATGTCGATGGCCTGTTGAAGCACCCCGACAATTACCAGGGTTTCGACCCGCGCGAAGTTGGCCAGTCACACCGCATCGTGCTCGGCAAACATTCGGGCTCACGCGCTGTGCAGGTCGTCTATGCCGGCCTCGGTTTCGAACTCGGCGAAAGCGAAGCGCAGGCCATGCTGCCGCGCGTCCGCACCTTTGTTGCCGAACACAAGCACCCGCCGGAAGTCTCCGATCTGCGCGACCTTCTGGCTTCCGCCCGGAGCCACCTCCATGTCTGAAGCGATGACCATGACCGCAAGCACGATGGCAGTACCCGGCCTCTGGGCAACCCTCAAGGAAGACCTGAGCTGCGTTTTCCAGCGCGACCCGGCCGCCCGCTCGACGCTGGAAGTGCTGACTACCTACCCCGGCGTCCATGCCATCCTCGCCCACCGCCTGTCGCACCGGCTGTGGCAGAACGGCTGGCGCTTCGCGGCCCGCTTCCTGTCCTTCCTGAGCCGGACGCTGACCAACGTCGACATCCATCCCGGCGCCACCATCGGCCACCGCTTCTTCATCGACCATGGGGCCGGTGTCGTGATCGGTGAAACGGCCGAAGTCGGTGACGACGTCACGCTTTACCACGGCGTAACGCTGGGCGGCACCTCGTGGAACAAGGGCAAGCGCCACCCAACACTGGCGGACGGTGTTGTCGTCGGCGCCGGCGCCAAGATACTCGGCCCGATCAGCATTGGCGAACGCGTCCGCGTCGGTGCCAACTCGGTCGTCGTCAAGGACGTGCCGGCCGACCGGACAGTGGTCGGCGTACCCGGCCGGATCGTTGACACCCGGGTCGGTACGGCACGCCAGCGAACTGACAACCCCGACGGCATCAGCCTCGACCATAACGTGATGCCCGACCCGGTGGCCAAGTCCATTGCGTGCCTGATCGAACGCATTGAAACACTGGAGAAGGAACTGGCTGAAATCCGCCATGAACCGCCCCCCCCCGACCACAGTGGCGAGTGCCGTACCTGCTCCGCCGGCGACTTGTGCTGCGAGCACGAGGCCATGCACTGAACAATGGAATGAACGACACCATGGACCTGCTCGACTTCTCCGACTGCAAGCTCTACTTCGAGGATGCACTCCCCGCCGAGGCCGAGCGGCTGATCGCCCAGGCCGCCCAGGATTACGGCGACCCGGCGGCCGAATTGGCCCTGCTGCGCGCCAACCTGCTGGCACCGGAGCACCTGACCGTATTGGTCAGCCTGTACCGCTATTACTTCTATCAGCATCGGCTCGACGAGGTACTAATCGTCGCCGACCACGCCAAGCGCGTTTCGGCCCGCCATCTCGGCATTCCCAACGATTGGCGCCAGATTGATGAAGCCCAGCTCGGTTCGGCCGCTGCCACCTCATTTGGCCTGCTCCGCTTCTACCTGCTGGCCCTGAAGGCCGAGAGCGTCGTCCTGCTCCGCCTCGGCCGCATCGCCGAATCGCGCGACCGCCTGACCAAGCTGGCCGCGCTGGATAGCCGCGATCATCTCGGGGCGGCCAAACTGCTTGAAGTCGTCGATGAATTTCAGAGCGAAAACACGTCGCCCGAAGAGACATCACTCACCCTTGTCGCAGCCTGAGGAGGCCATCATGGAAGACACTCTGAGCCTTGCCGAAGCCATGGAAGACCTGGTCTCGGCCGAAGATTTCCTGGACTATTTCGCAGTCCCCTATGACCCCGCCGTCGTCCATGTGAACCGCCTGCACATCCTGCAGCGCTTCCACGACTACCTGGCCAAGCAGGCGCCCAACCTGCCGCCCGAAGAAAGCCAGCAGCGCGGCATCTATCGCCTGTGGCTGGAACGTGCCTATCAGGATTTCGTTACCTCCGACTCGCTGACGGAGAAGGTCTTCGCGGTCTTCCAGACCGTGTCCAAACCGGATGGCGGCATGAGCTCCTTCGTGTCGCTCGACAAGGTCTTCCGCCAATGATGAACGCCCAGTGGGAGTACGGTGAGGCCGTGCGTCTCACCCGCAACGTCCGCAACGACGGCACCTACCCCGGCCTCGACCCCGGCGCGCCGCTGGTTCGCCGCGGCAGCGTCGGTTACGTCGTCGATGTCGGCACCTTCCTGCAGGATCAGATCATCTACTCGGTGAACTTCCTCGACGAAGGCAAGATCGTCGGCTGCCGCGAAGAAGAACTGATCGGCGCCAACGATCCATGGACGCCATCGCGCTTCGAATTCCGCGAAAAAGTGGTAGCGGCCAAGGGGCTGTCGGTGGGCGGCACTGTGCTGGTCGAACCGGGCTTCGTCGGTGAAGTCATCAAGGTGATCCGCGATGCTGCCTCCGGCGTCGCCTACCACATCCATTTCGACCGCTTGCCGGGCCGCGTCCTGCAAATTCCTGAAGCCCTGCTGGAACCGGTCGCAACCAGGGAATGAAAGCATGCAACACGGTTACCTCGAACTAAAACTGTCCTGGGAACTCTTCAAGAAAGGCCCGGAAACGCTGAGCGAACCGGAGCGCGACCGTCTCGACGATATCGCCCGCAAGCAGGACAGCATCGAACAGCGCATCCTCGCCAGCGCGGCTTCAGCCAATGTCGTCGTCCCGGCCGCCACTGTGAAGAACCGGCTCGATGAAATCCGCGCACGCTATCCGGCAAATGAAGAATTCATCCTCGACATGGCACGCAGCGATCTTGACGAAGCAGCGCTGGAACAGGCCGTCGAACGCGACCTGCGCATCGAGGCTGTGCTCGAAAAGGTCGCATCGAGCAGCCCGCCGGTCAGCGCCGTCGATGCCGAAATCTACTACCGCCTGCATCCGGAAGCCTTCGATCGGCCCGAGGCCCGTCGCCTGCGCCACATCCTGATTACCTTCAACACCCCACAGGAAAAGGCCAAGGCAATTGCCACCCTGGAATCGCTGCGCTCGACACTGAAAAATCCCGCAAAATTCGCCGAGGCGGCACTACGCCATTCACAATGCCCAACCGCCATGGAAGGCGGCCAACTCGGCACGGTAAAACGTAATCAGCTTTACGCCGAACTTGAACCAGCTGCCTTCGCTTTGAGCGAAGGCGAGATCAGCGCCGTGCTTGCTTCTCCGATCGGCCTGCACCTCCTGCGCTGCGACGAAATTCTGCCGAGTGGCATGCTGCCGTTTGACGAAGTCTGCGAGCGGATCATCGCGCGCCTGGGCGACAAGCGCCGCCGCGAGGCGCAACGCGAATGGATAAAGAGCCTCCCGATCGCCTGAGGTCCAGCCGGTGCGGAAAACAGTGGTCAATGTGCGAAGCCACTGTGCAGACTTGATCGCCCCGCTTCCGACAGCTGGTGAATAAACATTACTTATCCCCGAAAACTGTGGATAAGTCTGGGGGTTCCTACTGAGTCTGTTCTGCAAGACATTGAACCATCAAGGATTTTAAGCCAGTGCAAAAAATTTAGGCACTTCCTGAAAGTCGAGACTTTTCCCCTCCCGGCTGGTGCCTTGGATTGTCGTCAATCAGTTCCCAATGCTGCCCGCAGCATGTCCATAAAAGCGGTGGTTCGCAGCGGCAGCAGGCGCCGGCCCGGTGTCACGCACCAGATCGTCACTGTCGGCAAGCGCCATTCCGGCAGCACCCGCTTCAGCAAGCCCTGTTCAACCCACTGGGTGGCAAAGCGCTCGGCCAGCCCGACGATACCCAGTCCGTGTGCCGCCAGATCACGCTGCAGGCTGCGCGAGTTTGCCGCCAGAGGACCGTTCGGCATCCCCTCCCATTGATCCTCGCCACACGAGAGCTGCCAGGGCAAGGCCTCGCCGGTGCCGCTGATCATCCCGAGGCAGACATGATCGAGCAGATCAGCCGGCTTGGCCGGCGTTCCATAGCGCGCCAGATAGGCCGGACTGGCATAAAGCCCGTTTTGCATTTCGCAGAGCTTTCTGGCGACCAGGGTCGTGTCATCGGGCAATCGACTAGCGGCGCGAACGGCAAGGTCGAAACGCTCGGCCAGCAAATCGACCCGACGTGGCGACAGATCAAGCTCAAGGCGAACCTCCGGATAACTGCTCGCATACTGGAGCAGCAAGGGCGTCAGATCCAGTTCGACAAAATCGGGCGGCAGCGAAACCCGCAGCACACCGCGCGGTGTGCCTTGTCGGTGCAGGGCCATGGCCGACGCGGCCTCGGTTTCCTCGAGCAGGCGTTTGGCGTGATCGAGAATCTGCTCGCCAAATTCGGTGATGGCCAGCCGGCGCGTGCTCCGCGTCAGCAGGCGCTCGCCGAGCTTGGTTTCAAGCTGTGTAATGCGCCGGGACAGCGTCGATTTCGGCAAACCGCAGCGCTCGGCCGCCCGGGAAAAACTCCCGGCCGCCATCACCTGGGCGAAAAGGATCAGATCGTTGGCATCAAGACTCATGAGTGCACTAATTGTTTCAATTACGGAACAATGATAACCATTTCAGCGGCTTCCGGATCGATATTGTGACTAATAGAATTCACTCCATGGTTTCAGCGGTTTGAACCACGAACCCCACCCCACATTGGAGAAAACGATCATGAAAATCCTGCAAATCAATGCCAGCGCCCGCTCTGCCGGCGCCAACTCGACCCGCCTGGCCGACACCGTCACGGCTCGCCTGCTGGCGCAAAACCCGAACGCCGTGGTCGAATTACGCGATCTGGCCAGTCATCCGCATCCGGTGCTCGACGAACCGGCGCTCGGCGCCTTGTTCACGCCGGCCGATCAACGTACAGCCGAACAGTCGGCCCGCGTGGCCCTCGATGATGCGCTGATTGCCCAGGTTCAGTCGGTCGATGCCATCGTGCTCGGCGTCCCGATGTACAACTTCGGCGTGCCGGTCCAGCTGAAAACCTGGATCGACGCCATCGCCCGGGCCGGCGTTACCTTCCGCTACACCGAGAAGGGTCCAGAAGGACTGCTCAAGGGCAAGAAGGTTTATGTCGCCCTAGCCCGCGGCGGTCTTTATCGCGATACCCCGGCTGACTCCCAGGTGCCTTACCTGAAGAGCGTTCTCGGCTTTCTCGGCATGACCGACGTCGAGTTCATCTACGCCGAAGGCCTGGCGATGGGTGCCGAGTCAGCCAGCAAGGCGTTTGCCGAAGCCGAAGCACAGATTGAAGAATTGATTGCCTAACAACGAAGCGCGGAGGCGTTCAGAAATGAGCGCTTCCACCCTGCCCCCATTGGAGAAAATCATGAACACAGCCATATCCAGCCATCAATTCAGAACGGTTGAGCGCCTCGTTGCCGGTGTTCAGACCTCCGACGGCGCCGGCGTGCGTCTGACCCGGGTGCTGACCCAGAACCTGCAACGTCGCCTCGACCCTTTCCTGATGCTCGACGCCTTCCGCAACGAGAATCCGGACGACTACATCGGCGGCTTCCCTGATCATCCGCATCGCGGCTTCGAAACGGTCACCTACATGATCGCCGGCCGGATGCGGCACCACGACAGCGTCGGCAACGAAGGCCTGCTCGGGCCGGGCGGCGCCCAGTGGATGACGACGGGCAGCGGGCTGATCCATTCCGAATTGCCGGAACAGGAAGAAGGGCTGATGGAAGGTTTCCAGCTCTGGCTCAACCTGCCGGCCAGCCAGAAGATGGTTGCCCCGAGCTATCGCGACATCCCGCCGGCCGCCATTCCGGAATATGCCGACGAGAATGGCGTTGTCGTCCGTGTCATCGCCGGGGCAAGTCATGGCGTCAACGGGGCCGTCCAGCGTCCGGACACCGAGCCGCTCTACCTCGACGTGCATCTGCCGGCGGGTACGCGCTTCGAGCAGCCGATAGCTGCCGGTCACAATGCCTTTACCTACACCTATCGTGGCAGCGTGAGCATTGCCGGCACGACGGTCGCCGACCGGCACATGGCCATCCTGACCAACAACGGCGCACCGGCCGTCTGCATCGAAGCGCTTGAGGCGTCGCGCGTGCTGATCATTACCGGACAACCGCTCAATGAGCCGATCGCGCAGTACGGCCCGTTCGTGATGAACACCGCCGAGCAGGTTCATCAGGCCATGCGCGATTACCAGTCTGGCAAGTTCGAGGCGACGGTGGTTCAATCGCTGTGAACCAATCGCCCCGGCCATCGTCGAACCGTGACGATCTATTTCCCGACATGGCCGGGCCGGTCAAACATGAAAGAAAGGCAGCTTGATGGAAATTTCCCAGCTTGGCGAAGCGCTCCAGCGTGATGCAGTCTGGGTCGTTTTCCTGAACGTCCTGCTGCAACAGATCGGGCTGCCGGTGCCTGCCGTTCCCACCCTGCTCCTGGCCGGCAGCCTGATCGTCGGCTCCGGGCAGTTTGCCAGTGTCTTGGCCGCCGCCATCGTCGCATCGGTGCTGGCCGACTGGGTCTGGTACCTGGCCGGGCGCGCCTTTGGCTATCGCGTGCTGGCCGGCCTGTGCAAGCTGTCGATCAATCCCGGCTCCTGCGTCAGCCAGACCGAGACCCGCTTTGTCCGCTGGGGGCTTGGATCGCTGGTCTTTGCCAAGTTCGTTCCGGGTTTTTCAACGGTGGCACCACCCATTGCCGGCTCATTGCGCATGGGCTTGCCGGGTTTCCTGCTCGCCGCCGCCACTGGAGCTGCCCTGTGGGCCGGGCTTGGCCTGGGCACGGGCTGGCTTTTGCGCAAAGAGGTGCATCGCGCCATCGAGGCGCTGGACCAGAACTCCGGAAGCCTGCTCGGGCTGATCGCCGGCACGATCGCGCTGTGGCTGAGCTGGAAACTATGGCAGAAATATCGCTTCCGGCAATTGTCGGCTGTCCCTCACATCACGCCGGTTGAGCTTATGGCCGCGATGGAAACCGAGCAGCCCCCGCTGGTGCTCGATCTGCGCGGGCACAGCATGGTGGCCGAAACCGGCCCGATCACCGGTGCAACGGTGGCCGAACATGACAGGCTGCTCGATGCCGTCGGCGAATGGCCCAAAAACCTGCCTATCGTGACCTTGTGCGCCTGCCCGGAGGATGCCGGGGCGATACAGGCAGCCCGCCAGTTGCTCAACGCAGGCTTTCTTTCGGTACGACCACTCAAGGGAGGATATGAAGCTTGGCTAGCGACCGCCAATGGGAACAACGTCTGACTAGCAAAATAAAATTTAAGTCTGTTGTGACTGCTTGATGAATGAACACTGTTCCTTAACCAGTCACCCGCCGCCGAAGGCAGTTCTGCCGGTAAAAATTCTGAAAAATAAACTGGACTTTCCTTTCCAGAGGAGTAATCTGAAATCGAGTTCCGGCTAGTTTCAGGTTCAGTCAGAATGGCAGTTTTTAAGGTGACTGGAGGTTCTATGGTTGATAGTCCGCCGCAGTTTCTTGAGAAGTCCAAGTAGTACCCAAACGGCAAATTGCCGAACGCCTAGGCCGTGAGTGCCAAGGTCAAAGATTTACAAAGCCCATGTCTGAACGCATGGGCTTTTCGCTTTTTGCGATCAAATTTGATGATGTGCCATCATTTAAGGCAAATATCATTTGTTCTTCGGTGAAATGCAGTGCATAGTGTAATTCAGCGATTTTCAAGTGCTGCTGTTGTAGGTTGGTCTGGTATCCGCAGTTCTGCGGCGCAATGCCCCATCTGTACTTGCTGTCTTGATCATCGCCCTTATCAGGGGCATGGCCCCGTCAATTATTCGGAGATTCAAGGCATGGCAACAGGTACCGTCAAATGGTTTAACGATTCAAAAGGTTTTGGTTTCATTACACCGGATCAGGGTGGCGAAGACCTGTTCGCCCACTTCTCTGCAATTCAGTCCAGCGGTT
>JAGTRV010000275.1 GCA_018262245.1 Pseudomonadota bacterium
CTTGGCTTGCTTCTCGGCTTTTTCCTTGGCGTCCTGTTGGCGCTTTTTGAACTCGAAATCCTTTTCTGCCGTGGTCTTCGGTGCCTCGTTGGCCTTTGCGCCGTCCGCTGATTTCTCCGCAATCTTCTCCGAAACGACGGCCGGTTGCTGACTCCCTATAGAACGTCGGCCCTTGGCGCTAGCCGGCGGTGGCACGTCAGAAATTACTGTCTGCCCGTTACTGTCTTTCCATTGAAAGGTTTCAGCATGGGTTGTGACACTTGCTGTGGCGGATGCGAAAACAAGGGCAAAAACGAGAGAGGATTTCTTGGTCATCTGGGTTTCCTTGGCTTTTCTGTATAATACGATTTTGTGACCTTGGATTAAAGGCTAAAGGCCATGCGACTGCTGCAAAAAGCCCTGACATTCGACGACGTTCTGCTCGTCCCTGCACATTCTCAGATTCTGCCCCGTGACGTAAGCTTGGCAACCAGGCTTACGCGCAACATTACCCTGAACCTGCCGTTGCTTTCCGCTGCCATGGATACCGTGACGGAAGGGCGCCTTGCGATTGCAATGGCCCAGGAGGGTGGTATCGGCATCATTCACAAGAATCTGTCACCGAAGGCACAAGCTGCCGAAGTGGCCAAGGTAAAGCGTTTCGAATCCGGTATTCTGAAGGATCCGATCACGGTTTCTCCGTTGATGACTGTGCGTGATGTGATTGAAATCACCCGTCAATACAAGATTTCCGGGCTGCCGGTGATCGACAAGTCTGGCAAGGTCGTCGGTATAGTCACCAATCGCGACATGCGCTTCGAGACCAATCTAGATCAACCGGTCAAGGCGATCATGACACCGCGCAAGCGTCTCGTCACGGTCAAGGAAGGCGCCAGCGTCGAGGATGCCAAGGAACTGATCCGCAGGCATCGCCTGGAGCGCGTGCTGGTCATCGACGATGAGTGGCACATGCGCGGCCTGATCACCGTCAAGGATATTCTGAAATCCACTGAGCATCCGCTGGCCAACAAGGATTCCTCTGGTCGCCTGCGCGCTGGCGCGGCAGTTGGCGTTGGTGCCGGCACCGAGGAACGTGTTGAATTGCTGGCCGAAGCTGGTGTTGATGTGATTGTCGTCGATACCGCCCACGGCCACTCGCAAGGCGTGCTCGACCGCGTCCAGTGGGTCAAGAAGAATTTCCCGCAGATCGAAGTTATCGGCGGCAACATCGCTACGGCTGATGCCGCTCGGGCGTTGGTTGATATGGGGGCCGATGGCGTCAAGGTTGGTATTGGTCCTGGTTCCATCTGTACGACGCGCATCGTCGCCGGTGTTGGCGTGCCACAGATCACGGCCATCCAGAATGTATCCGATTCGCTCAAGGGTACTGGCGTACCGATGATTGCCGATGGCGGCATCCGTTACTCCGGCGACATCGCCAAAGCCATCGCGGCTGGTGCCGATACCGTCATGCTTGGCGGCCTGTTTGCCGGTACGGAAGAGGCTCCGGGCGAAGTTGAACTGTTCCAGGGGCGTTCCTACAAGTCATACCGTGGTATGGGGTCGTTGGGCGCCATGCAGGCCGGTTCGTCGGATCGCTATTTTCAGGAAACGACATCCAATGTCGACAAGTTCGTACCGGAAGGCATTGAAGGACGTGTTCCCTACAAGGGTTCCGTGCTTGCCGTGATCCACCAGTTGATGGGCGGCCTGCGCTCGTCGATGGGTTACCTCGGCAGCCCGACCATCGACCACATGCACGATAACGCCTGTTTCGTCGAAATCACTTCAGCCGGTATCCGTGAGTCGCATGTCCACGACGTGCAGATCACCAAGGAAGCACCGAACTACCATCTCGACTGATCGTTCCTGTGTCCCAGAGGGGCGGCTCCGGTAGCCGCCCTTTTCATTCAAGGTCTTGAATATGTCTCACCAGAAAATCCTCATCCTCGATTTCGGTTCCCAGGTCACTCAGCTGATCGCCCGTCGCGTGCGCGAAGCGAAGGTCTTCTGCGAAATTCATCCGTACGACGTTTCCGAAGAATTCATTCGCAATTACGGCGCCAAGGGCATCATCTTGTCGGGTGGCCCAAGTTCGGTGACCGAGGGTGATACGCCGCGAGCGCCGGAAGTGGTTTTCCAACTCGGTGTTCCGGTTCTCGGCATTTGCTACGGCATGCAGACCATGGCCCAGCAACTGGGTGGCAAGGTGATGACCGCCGAGGCAGCGGGCAAATCCCGCGAATTTGGCTACTCGGAAGTCCGCGCCCACGGCCACACGGCACTGCTCAACGATATTGCCGACTTTTATAGTCCGGAAGGTCACGGCATGCTCAAGGTCTGGATGAGCCATGGCGATTCGGTCATGGAACTGCCGGCCGGCTTTGTCAAGATGGCTTCGACCGCGTCGTGCCCGATTGCGGCGATGGCCGACGAGAACCGCAAGTTCTACGCTGTTCAGTTCCATCCGGAAGTGACACACACCCAGCAGGGCCGCGCCATCCTCGAACGTTTCGTGCATGGCATCTGCGGCTGTGGCACTGACTGGGTCATGGGCGACTACATCGCCGAGGCGGTCGATGCCATCCGGCGTCAGGTCGGCGACGAGGAAGTCATTCTCGGTCTGTCCGGCGGTGTTGATTCCAGCGTTGCCGCGGCACTGATCCACAAGGCGATCGGCGACCAGCTGACCTGCGTTTTTGTCGATCACGGCCTGCTACGCCTGAACGAAGGCGACATGGTGATGGAGATGTTTGCCCGTAATCTTGGCGTCAAGGTCATTCGTGTCGATGCCGTTGATGACTTCATGGGCAAGCTGGCCGGCGTTTCCGACCCCGAGCAGAAGCGCAAGATCATCGGCAAGGAATTCGTGGAAGTTTTCCAGGTTGAATCCAAAAAGCTTGCCGCTGCCAAGTGGCTGGCCCAGGGTACGATCTACCCGGACGTGATCGAGTCGGCCGGCAAGGGCAAGAAGGGCGCTCACACCATCAAGAGCCACCATAACGTTGGCGGCCTGCCGGAAGATATGCACCTCAAATTGCTTGAACCGCTGCGTGAGCTGTTCAAGGACGAAGTCCGTGAACTGGGCATTGCCCTCGGACTGCCACGCGAGATGGTGTATCGCCACCCGTTCCCGGGGCCGGGCTTAGGGGTTCGGATTCTTGGCGAAGTCACGCTGAAGGCGGCTCATCTGTTGCAACGCGCTGATGCCATTTTTATTGATGAGCTGCGTGCCACCCACGCAACCGAACGTGATGTGGCGGCCGGTGCCTGCACTGAAGCCGATATCGGCAAGAGCTGGTACGACCTGACCAGCCAAGCCTTTGCCGTTTTCCTGCCAGTCAAGAGCGTTGGCGTGATGGGCGACGGTCGGACCTACGAGAATGTCGTTGCCTTGCGCGCCGTGGTGACCAGCGACTTCATGACGGCGCACTGGGCGCACCTGCCGTATGAGCTGCTTGGCCGGGTTTCCAATCGCATCATCAACGAAGTCCGGGGTCTGAACCGGGTTGTGTACGACGTTTCGGGCAAGCCGCCGGCAACGATCGAGTGGGAATAATCGAGGAAACCGTCGCCGGACTCGGCGATGAATTTTTCATGCGCGAGGCTATTTCGCTAGCCCGCGCAGCCGAGTGCCTCGGCGAGGTGCCGGTTGGTGCTGTGGTCGTCCTGAATGGCGAGATTGTAGGGCGCGGATTCAATTCGCCGATCGGTGAAAGCGATCCGACAGCTCACGCCGAAATCGCGGCATTACGCGATGCTGCGAGGGTTTTGGGCAATTACCGCCTGCC
>JAGTRV010000276.1 GCA_018262245.1 Pseudomonadota bacterium
GATCACCCATTCGCCGGGGTGGCGTTCGACGAATTCGAAGTCGATGGCTGACCCTGGCTTGACGCCATTGACCAGCGCTGGATTGGCAAGCACGAAGTCCATCTTCATGGCCGGCCATTTCAGACTGGCGACGGGTTCGTGCGAGATGCTGACCGTGCCGGCCGTTGCATCGATCGAATTCAGCTTGCCGACGGCCTGGTGGCCGACGGTGGCCGGCTTGGCGGCTTCGGCCTTCTGCATCCCACCCAATGCCGCTTTCAGATTGCTTTCCGCATCGATCAGGAAATTGGCCGATGAAACCACCATCTCCCCTTCCTTGATCCCCTCCAGTACCTGCACGAATTCGCTGCCACGCTGGCCCAGGCGCACAACCCGCGGCTCGAAGCGGCCTTCGCCGAGTTGAACGATGATCACCTGCTTGCTTCCGCTGTCGATCACCGCCGAGTTCGGCACGGTGACGACTTGCACCGCGCCAGCAAGCGGAATCTCCACTTTGGCATACATCGCCGGCTTCAGGCGGCCCTTCGGGTTGGCCAGCTCGATACGCACCGGTACCGTCCGCGTTTCCGCCTTCAGCGTCGGATAGACATAAGCGATGCGCCCCTCGAAGACCTCGCCGGGGTAGGCATTGATCCTGATTTTCGCCTTCTGACCGACGCCAACCGCCGCAATGTCCTGCTCGAAGACATCGGCCTGGACCCAGACCGACGAGGTATCGGCGATCTGGTACAGCATTTCGCCGGGCATGAAGCGCATGCCCTGCACGGCTTTTTTCTCGGTGACGATGCCGGCCACCGGGGCGCGGAAGGTCAACGTCCGCTTGGCGTTGCCGGAGTGGGCCAGCGCCTTGATCTGCTCATCGGAAATGTCCCAGTTCTTCAGCCGTTGCAGGCTGGAGTCGGCCAGTTGCTTCATCGCCGATTGTGCTTCGCCACCGGCTTCGTTCAGTTTGTTGACGCCTTGTGCGGCGATGACATATTCGCGCTGAGCCGAGACCAGTTCCGGGCTGTAGACCTCGAACAGCGGCTGGCCGCGGCCGACCGGCTGGCCGGTGGTATTGACGTGCAGGCGCTCGATGTAGCCTTCGAACTTGGCGGTCACCGTGTAGGTGCGGCTTTCGTCGATTTCAACCCGGCCGCTGGCGCGCACCGTCCTGTCGAGCACCTGCCGTTTGGCCGGCTCGGCCTTGACGCCCATTTTCTGGATTTTCTCGGCGCTGATTTTCAGGCCGCTGTCGCCGCCAGCATCGGCTTCGCCTTCATAGACCGGGATGTAGTCCATGCCCATCGGGTCTTTCTTGGGCGTTGACGAGGTGTCGGGCAGGCCCATCGGGTTGCGGTAATACAAAAGTTTCTTGATTGGCGATTTTTCCGGGCTGACCGCAGGCATCTGTGCAATGGCATCGGTTTTCTGCCGGGCAAACTGATAACCGCCGGCAAAACCGCCGATAGTGAGAGCGACGGCGATAAAAATGAACAGGGGGCCGGTTTTCACAGGTCTTCTCCAAGCAGGCGTTCGATCTCGGCCAGCCGCAACTGCTGGCTGGCCTGGGCACGCAGCAGCGCGAGTTTGGCATTGCGAATCTGGCGCTGGGCGTCGAGCAGGGTGGCGAAATCGACCTTGCCGTTTTCGTAGCCGGCCAGCGCCGATTTGAAGGTCAGTTCGGCCTGCGGCAGCAGGCGGGTGCGGGTGATCTGCTCGGTCGTTCGGGCGCCTTCCAGATTGCTCAACGCGGCGCTGAGGTCGCCCTGCAGCCGGTGGCCGAGCGCTTCCTTGCGGGCCGACGCGGCTTCCAGCATGCGCTCGCTTTCGCGCTCTTGGCTGCGTCTGGTGCCTTGTTGCAGCGGCAGGTTCATTTCCAGCATCAGGCTCCAGGCATCGACACGGTTTTGCACCTGCATCGGCGCGACGCCCAGTGTCAGGTCGGGATAACGGTTGCGGTAGGCCAGCTCGCGGCTTTTCTCGGCGCCGCCGACGCGGGCGGATTCGATGGCCAGTTGCGGATTGGCGGCGAGCAGGCGGTCGTTCAGTGCGGCACCATCGAGTCGCGTCGGAATCGGGCGCAGCGCTGCCGGTTCGGCCAACGTGGCGCCGCTCGGGCGAGCCAGCATGGCGTTGATGAAAACCATCAGGTGATGGAACTCGCTTTCCATGCCGACCAGTTCGGTGTCCATGGCGCTGCGCTCAAGCTGGGCGCGGATGGCGTCCTGCTGGGCGGCCAGACCACCGGCGTAACGGACCTGGGCGATCTGTTCGAGGCGGCGGGTCAGTTCGATGTTTTCGCGGGTCAGTTGCAGCGACTGGCCGGTCAGCCAGTATTGCGCGTAGAGCGTCTTGATGCGGCTGGCCACTTCGGCCCAGGTGTCGCTGGCCCGGCCTTCGGCCTGCGTCGCTTCGGCCGTCGCCACCTCGCGCTTCAGGTCGCGCTTGCCCCAGAAGGGCAGCGGCTGCATCAGCGTGTATTTGGTGTCGCCGGTCCGCGCCGGGTCGAGCGTCGCGCTCTGGTTGCCGTTTTTGGTGATGTTTTCCAACTCGATGCGCAGGATCGGGTCGGGCAGGGCGCCGGCCGGCTGGATGCGCTCGCGCGCCGCCTCGGCCTCAAGGCGCACCATGCGGACCTCCGGACTATGCTCGCGGGCTGCGGCGAGCAGCGATTCGACGCTGGCGCCGGGCAGCGGTTCGGCGTGGGCCGTTCCAGCCAGGGTCAGGAACAGCAGCGCGGCAGCCAGTGCGGGTTTCATTTCGCCCTTATTTCGCCATCTCGTAGCGGCTGACGATGGCGTTGCCACCCTTCATTTCAGCGGCGAAGCGGATCTTGTCACCGACCTTCAACTTGCCCAGCCAGCTCTTGTCGGCGACGCCGAAGGCCATTGTCATCGGCGGCATGCCGATGCTGTCGAGCTGGCCATGCTGGATGACGATTTCGCCGGCTTTGGCATCGATCTTCTTGACCACGCCTTCGGTTAGCGGTGCATCCTTGGCTGCAGCCATGTGGCCGGCATGGTGGTCGTGCTGGGCAAACGCAGGCAGGCTGAGGGCGAGCATGAGGGCAAAAATCAGGCGCATGGCGGTTCCTTGGTGGATTGATGCACCGAGTTTGCGCTACTGCGACCAACAGGCACCTGACGGCAAAATTACAAGTCTGTAATTTTCGTCGGCGCAAAGCGTCTGCTAGGTCATCACGTAGTTGACGACTTCGGGTGGCGAGCTGCGCGGGGTTTCTCCGACCAGTTCGCAGACGGAAACCTCGATCCCGTGACACATCGAGGCCAGTGCCAGGTCGTTTGGTTCCTTGCCGAAAGGCTCCTCGATTTGTTCGCCGATGACATCCAGCGCCAGGAAAGTGTAGGCGATGAATGGCGCGACCAGAACCGTTAGCCAGCCGATCGAGGTGCTGAGGCCGATCGGCAGCAGCAGGCAATAAACCATCACGGTCCGGTTCATCAGCACCCGGTAGGTGTAGGGAATAGGGGTGTTGGCGATCCGCTCGCAAGCCCCGGAGGCCTCCGTCAGCAGATTGAGGTTGCGGTCCAGCGACTGCAATTGCAGGTCGCTGATAACGCCGGCCTTCTGTGCGGCGCCGAGGTCCCGGGCCAGGCAGAGCAGCAGGACAGATGGCACGAAGCGGGCAGCGCAGACCTGTTCAAGCTCGGCCTCGTCGAGACGGCAAGCCAAATCCTCTCGTGGATCGGTGGCACGGAGCTGGTGCTTGAGCGCATAGGCAAAGGCCGACAAGATACGCGCTACGCGTCGCTGC
>JAGTRV010000277.1 GCA_018262245.1 Pseudomonadota bacterium
CTATCCGGAAAACTGGGTCAATACCTACAACCAGTGGCTGAACAACATCCAGGACTGGTGTATTTCCCGCCAGCTGTGGTGGGGCCACCAGATTCCGGCGTGGTACGGTGATAATGGCCAGATTTTTGTCGCCCACAGCGAAGCCGAAGCCAAGGCCGAAGCTGCCAAGCAGGGTTACACCGGCACTCTCAAGCGCGACGAAGACGTTCTCGACACCTGGTTCTCTTCAGCCTTGTGGCCGTTCTCGACACTGGACTGGACGGGCGATGAGGCGATCGATGCCGCCAACCCGCTGCTCAAGCAATACCTGCCCTCCTCGGTGCTGGTCACCGGTTTCGACATCATCTTTTTCTGGGTCGCCCGCATGGTCATGATGACCAAGCAGATCACTGGCCAGATTCCGTTCAAGCACGTTTATGTGCACGGCCTGATCCGTGATGGCGAAGGCCAGAAGATGTCCAAGTCCAAGGGCAACGTGCTCGATCCGATCGACCTGATCGATGGCATCGGCCTCGAAGCGCTGATCGAGAAGCGTACAACCGGCCTGATGAACCCGAAGCAGGCGGAAAGCATCGCCAAGAAAACCAAGAAGGAATTCCCGGAAGGCATCGCCTCGTTTGGCACCGATGCGCTGCGCTTCACCTTCGCCAGCCTCGCCTCGCCCGGCCGCGACATCAAGTTCGACCTCAACCGCTGCGACGGCTACCGCAACTTCTGCAACAAGCTGTGGAACGCCACGCGCTTCGTGCTGATGAACGTCGAAGGCCACGATCTGGCCCTCGAGCACCAACAGAACGGCCCAGCCTGTGGCGGTTCGGCTCCGCTCGAATTCTCCTTCGCCGACCGCTGGATCGTCAGCCAGTTGCAACGCGTCGAGCAGGAAGTCGAACAGCACTTCACCGACTACCGTTTCGACCTGATCGCCCAGACGATCTACAAGTTCATCTGGGACGAGTTCTGCGACTGGTATCTGGAAATCGCCAAGGTCGAGATCCAGACCGGCAACGACGCCCAGCAGCGCGGCGCCCGCCGGACGCTGGTGCGTACGCTGGAAGCTGTGCTGCGCCTGGCTCACCCGCTGATTCCGTTCATCACCGAAGAACTGTGGCAGACCGTCGCCCCGATCGCTGGCCGCAAGACGCACGACTCGATCATGCTGGCCGCCTACCCGCGCGCCGAGGAATACAAGATCGACGCCGCTTCGGAAGCAAAAGTCGAGCGCCTGAAGGCCCTGGCCTATGCCTGCCGTAACCTGCGCGGCGAGATGAACGTCTCCCCGGCCCTGCGCATGCCCCTGCTGGTTGCTGGTGGCGGCGCTGAAATTTCCGAGTTCGCAGCCATCCTGCAAGCTCTGGGTAAGCTCTCCGAGGTACAAATCGTAGACGACATGCCGGCCGATGCGATGGCGCCGGTAGCCGTGGTCGGTGAAACCCGACTGATGCTGAAGGTGGAGATCGACGTTGCCGCCGAACGCGTTCGTCTGGCCAAGGAAATTGAAAAGCTGGAAAAGCAGATTTCGATTGCCCAAGGCAAGCTGGCCAACGAAGGTTTCGTCGCCCGCGCCCCGGCAGCGGTCATTGATCAGGAAAAGCAGCGCGTCGCCGATTTCACGGCAACGCTGGAACAACTTAAACCACAACTGGCCAAGCTCGGCCAGGCATAGAGAGACATATGGAAGACAAACGCGGTTTTTTTGCCAAGGTATTCATCGCCCTGATGATCTTCACTGGCCTGGTCTGGGTATGGACAGTCGCCTTCATCATTTCCTGGCCATGGGAAAAGAAAAATCCGGTCTGGAAGCCCGAATTCCGTCTCGTCGCCGTTTGTGCTGTCGACAAGGAACCCTGTGGTTTTGCTTATGGCGAACTGGCCGACGCCAAGGCCAAGGGGCTCTATACCTCGCTGGAGATGCCCGATCCGGCTGGTGACGTAGAGGAAAAGCAGAACTGGCTGAAATGGAAGAAGGAAAACGGCATTTATGAAGTCAAGGCTTCGTCTTGGCACTTCCAGACCACGATTCGCTACAAGGTGGAAAACGACACGCCGGTCCTGGTTGAATATCAGGATGTTGGCGCCAATGCTTTCTACTACGGCATCGCAGCAGGTCTCTTCTCACTGCTCGGACTTTATCTGCGTAGGCTGCGGGGCTGATTAGCCAACCCTAGTCGCTTCTGGTTTCAGGCTTTCCGGAAACCAGACACCTTGCGGATGCAACATCCTGACGCCTGAAAATCCCTGATTTTCAGGCGTCGGTCCGTAGGGATACCCAAACCAGGCCGCGCAAGGCATTGCCCAAGTAGAATCCCCTGTCGAGATCTTCCGGCCACAAGACGGCTTCACGTGCCCGCCCATCGGCCAGCAGTTCAGCCCGCAACACACCGGGCAAGGCGCCACTCGCCAGAGGCGGCGTCAGGAAAACACCATCCCGTTCGACAAATACGTTGCTACGCGCCCCTTCGGCGACCTCGCCACGCTCGTTCAGAAAAACCACGTCGAACAATTGCTGATCGCCCGCCAGAGCACGGATCGCTTCATCGTATACCGCACGATCAGTCGTCTTGTGTCGGCGCAAGGGGTAAGTCGAACAAATCGGTTCTGGCGCCAACAGTGCTTGGCGTAGAACATCAGGCTCAGCCACCAGAGGAAACGACTGCACATCTAGCCGGCCATCTTTAGCCAGCGTCAGACGCACCCGCCAGAAGCCGATCTCCGGCTGTTCAGCCAGCAGATCCTTGACTCGCTGTTCGTCATAAGGAAAGCCCAGCCAAGCCGCCGACTGGCGCAGGCGAACCAGATGCCCAGCCAGACGCGGATAACTGCCTTCCTCGCGACGCAGCGTCTCGATCAGCAACACGCCCGGATCGCATTCACGCAGGAACCTGGCCTTGAGCTGACACTCCTGCCACTCCGCCAGCGGCTGAGAATCGGCCACGATACCGCTGCCGATGCCCAGCTTGCCCCGACCACCCGCTTGCAACGCCAGCGTTCGAATCGCGACGTTCAATCGAAAGTCGCCATCCGGCGCGATCCAGCCCAAAGCCCCGGTATAGATGCCCCGCAGCGCGCCTTCAAGTTCGGCGGCAATCTGCATGGCACGAATCTTTGGCGCACCCGTTATTGATCCACATGGGAAAAGCGCCCGCAGTATTTCGCCAAAACTACTGCGACCTGCGCATGCTGAGACCTCGGAGACCATCTGCCAGACTGTCGGGTAATCCTCAATCTCGAACAGACGATCAACCACCACGCTGCCGTTGTCAGCCACCCGGCCAAGATCGTTACGCAGCAGATCTACGATCATCAGGTTTTCAGCACAATCCTTTGCGGAATTGCGCAGTTGCTCGGCGGGCACGCCACGTGGCGCCGTCCCCTTCATCGGCCGGGTCACCAACCTGTCGCCCAGGCGCTCGAGAAAGAGCTCGGGGGAAAGGGAAACCAGGCCCTGTGAAGCATCCCCGACAAAACCACCGTAACGTACCGGCTGTCGTTCGCGCAATCTGGCATAGAGCGCCAGCGGCGAACCAAACCAGTCGAATTCGAGTGGGAAGGTAAGATTTACCTGGTAGCAGTCGCCAGCAAATATCAACTGCTTGATCCGCTCCACCGCGGCAACATAATGTTGTTCGCTTATGATGGGATGCAGGTCACCCACGCCTGCGACCACCTTGTCCGTCTGTTTGTTCAGCCAAGCCTCGACGGCATCGGCCATCAGGGGCTGCCGTCTGGCGAATCGCCAGAAACGGGCCAGCGGCTT
>JAGTRV010000278.1 GCA_018262245.1 Pseudomonadota bacterium
TTCTGAAAATTGGCGAGAACAATCTGCGCCATGTTACGCGTCTGGCCGTTGCTATAAACGCCCTGGATTACGCCATTATCGCCAATCGTCAGACTGCTCAACTGGCCGGAGGCATAACCATCCTGAGTCTTCGAGGCAATGGCAAAATCACTGCCATATTGCGTCGAACCGGCGAAATTCATGGCAAAGCTGAGTGGCGAAGTCGCGCTGTTTGTCACAACGTTAGTCGGTGTGCTCAAGTTGGTAGCCACACCATTCAGGTTCACCGCCAAAGTGGCCGGGGTCGTCGGCGCCAAATAGGCACCGGTAGAATCAAAGGTCATACGAAGCGGTGAGCCGCCAACATTCGCCTCACTGGTTCCATCAACCTGGTAATGCACATCCCAAGCCCCGGTTGTCGTCGGATTCGCAAGCACCTCGGCCGCGGTTGGCGCGCTCTTGACGAAATACATGGTCATCGTATGCGCATTGCCCAAGGTATCGTAGACAGTGACCGCATTAGAGTAATTGTAGGTAGAGGTGTCCGGGACATTCGTTCCCGTTGGACTGGTCCACGCCGTTCCTGGAACCTTGTCGGTCGAATTAAGATTCAGCGAGAACCTCACCCCGTCGCTGGTCGCGCCTGTTGCCTGGGGAGAGATCGGAGCCGTATCGACCTTGATGCCGCTTGGCGTCGAAGCAACAATTTTTCCTTGGGCGTCGGCGGCATAGCCAGTCAGGTTTTCCTTGTTGTCGTTAACGATATAGCCCGTTGAATCCAGATGGAACTGACCGTTTCTGGTGTATCGCACCGCGCCATCCTGCGTCATCCGGAAAAATCCGTTGCCATTGAGCGCTATATCCAGCGAATTGCTGGTCGTCGTAATGTTGCCCTGGGTGAACTGCTGGGCGATGGCACTGGCCGAAACACCAATACCAACTTGAGAAGCGCCACCGCCAGCCAGCGATGCCGCATAGACGTCGGCAAAATGTGTCGACGCCGACTTGAAACCAACCGTGCTCGCATTGGCAATATTGTTACTAGTAACATCCAGCGCCTTGGAGGAGGTATTTAGGCCGCTCAGCCCTTGTTGGAATGCCATTGCTGTCTCCCGAAATCACATGAACTGCAGAACGTTATTGAAGGCCACCGTCTCACCGGAGTTCAACTCCAGCACAAACGACGAGCCGCTCTTCACTACTGCAGAAACCGTGCCAACCTGAATCGGCGTCGCCGTCACAGCAGTACCGGCAGCGCTGGTTGCGGCAACCGAGAAGGTATATTTCCCATCGGCCAGTTGATTGCCACTGGCATCCTTGCCATCCCAGTTGAACGCGACAGTGCCGGCTGACTGCTTGCCCAACTCCTGCGTCTGCACAACTTTGCCGCTACCGTCCTTGATGGTGACCACCACGGAGTTGGCAGCACTACCCAACGTCACCCCGGCTTGGGATTTACCGCTCGATAGCGCTAATCCGCTTCCCTCGACCAGCACTTGCGAACCGATTGCCCCGGCGGCCTGCAAGGCTTGTGAAGTGTTGTATGAAGAAAGCAGGCTGGTCAGCGTCGTATTCAAGCCCTGAATACCTTCAAGGGTGCTGATTTGGGCCAACTGCGACGTCATCTGCGCGTTATCCATTGGATTCAGCGGATCCTGATTCTTCAACTGAGTGGTCAACATGGTCAGGAAGCTGTCCTGCAAATCCGCAGCGGTGCTACCAGAAGTGGAGCTGGCGCTCGACGAACTGCCGCCATTTAGCGCATTGATGATGCTGGCACTGCTGTTTGTTGAATTAACGGTAGTCATTCTGATTCTCCGATTAGCTCTGGCCGATACTTAACGTACGCAGCAGCATGGTTTTGGCCGTATTCATTACCTCGACGTTGGTCTGATAGGAACGCGAGGCAGAAATCATGTTGGTCATTTCCTCAACGACATTCACATTTGGAAATGCGACATAGCCCTTTTCATCTGCCGCCGGATTCTTCGGGTCATAGACCAAACGAGGCGGCGACGCATCCTCAACAATCTGGCGAACGCGTACGCCTTTTGAAGAATCACCAGCATTTCCCATTGGCGTTGCCTCGAACACCACCTGCTTGGCCCGATAGGGCTTGCCATCGGCAGAAATTACGCTATCCGCATTCGCCAGATTGGAGGCAGTGGTATTCAGGCGCATTGACTGAGCCGTCATTGCACTGGAAGAGACCTGAAAGACGTTAAACAAACTCATTTTTGTTTTCCTTAGCTCGAGGTCGTCGCCAGCGCGGCACGAATGCCCTTGAACTGGTCGCTGATCAACTGGCTGACGATCTGATACTGCAGCGCATTCTCGGAAATCTCGGAGCGCTCGACATCCATATCGACAGTATTGCCATCAACAGCCGACTGGGTTTCACGTCGAAACTGCAGAGCCGCCAGTCCGCCATTACCAGCCCCCTGCAAATGTCCGCTGGAGGTGGTTGCCAATGCGACCGAGCCGTTACCACGCCCGGCCATGGCATTTTGCATGGCCGACTCAAAGCTGAAATCGCGCGCCTTGTAATTCGGCGTGTCAGCATTGGCAATATTGGATGCCAGCACCTGATGTCGCTGCGTCCGCAGATTCATCGCCTGACTAAAAACCGATAGCTCTTGTTGAATGCTTGCCATGACAGACTCCGAAATTTTGATTACTTAAAAGCACGCTCCATGCCAACAAAAAAACTCAGCAATTCGGCAGATTTCGGCAATTAAGGCGGCACCCATCGGCAAAACTTGCCGCAACATGCAGCCAAGTTTTTATTCCCCCCCCTTGCCGGCTCGGGCAAAATGGCGCCATGCTCACCTGCCGAATCTTTGTTGCGCTTTTACTACTTTTCAGCTCCCCTCTCTTCGCCGCTGAATTTGATGCCGTCATGGACACTGCCGAGCGTTATGTTCGGCTGCAGACCCAAGGCCTCCCCGGCAAAGTAAGTATCAGCATGGGCAAGCTGGACGTCACCCGACTCCCCCCTTGCACGGCTCACGAAGCCTTCGCGCCGCCCGGAACACGTTTTGTTGGCAAGAGTCTGATCGGCGTACGCTGCCTCGGCCCCAACATCTGGAGCGTACTGGTCCCTGTCCAAATTGCCGTGACCGGCAATTACGTCACCACCACCCGTCCGCTGGCCGCCGGCCAACTTGTCCAGCCCGGAGATATAGCCACCATGTCAGGCGACCTCAGTCAGTTGCCAACAGGCATCGTGACAGACCCGACCAGCGCCGTAGGAAAGACCTTGCGCAATTCACTGGGCGCAGGCCAACCACTACGTAGCGACCAACTGTTGCCCACGCTGGTCATTCGCCAGGGACAGAGCGTGCGGGTGATATCCCAAGGCGCGGGTTTTGCTGTAAGCAGCGAAGGAAAAGCCATTAACAATGCGGCAGAAGGCCAGGTGGCACAGGTTCGAATGCCTACAGGGCAAACCCTCAGCGGTATCGCCAAAGCCGATGGCAGCGTCGAAGTTTCTTTCTAGGCTAAAGTTTTACTCGTCGTTGCCGTTATCCGGTTAGAGTTCAAAAGTTTTATGGGGTGCATCATGAAAATCAACGGTTCATACAATCCAACAACGAGTGCCATAACGCCCAGGGCGACGGCAACAAAGACTTCCGCGGGCAGCAACGCCCAGGAGGCCGTCAGTCTCAGCAACCTCTCAGGCAGCCTGCAGAGCGGTGATACTCCCCCCATCAATAGCGCACGTATCGACGAAATCAAGCAAGCGATTTCCGAAGGACGCTTCAAGATCAAACTCGCCTCAATTACGGCGCAGGAAACTGTCTTGCTATCCGAGTTCATCGGGGTATTGGAGCAAGAACAGGATGTTTTGAAACGGGCAGATGTAGTGGCTCTGACTGGCATTGGCCAGCAAAAAGTCGAACTCGTTGGACAGCTAAATGCGCTGGAATTTGCCCGGAGCAAGATACTGCCGCGCCAAAGCGGAGAAACGGCAAAAGCAGCGATGACACGCTGGCTTGCCAGCGAGCCCAGCGATCAAGAGGCGGTTGCCAACTGGAAAAAACTGATGGAATTGGCTCGCAGAGCCAAGCAGCTACACGAGCTCAATGCCCAGCTAATCAATCTTCACTTGCAGCAAACGGGCGAATTGCTCTCGATATTGACCCAGCAGTCCCAGAAGACTCCGCTCTACGGCAGTGATGGTCAAGCCGCGCCGAGCACCGGTAGCCGCATCGTCGACTCCGCTTGAGCCACGGGCTTTCAGGCGTCTCCAAGCCTTTGGA
>JAGTRV010000113.1 GCA_018262245.1 Pseudomonadota bacterium
TGGCTCGATCTGGCGGAAGGCGGCAACCAGCAGGCGCAGATGATCCTCGGCAGCCATTACCAGGCGACCGACCGCGAAAAGTCGGCCTACTGGTATCGCCGGGCAGCCGATGCCGGAAACAAGCACGCGCTGTTCAGCCTCACCCAGCTTTACACCAGCGCCCGCAACGGCGCACCGGATTATCAGACCGCCCTGAAGTGGGCCTATGCCGCCGATAACGCCTACCTCGCCAACCTGTACCAGAAGCAGTTGCCCCCGGAGGCGCAGGCCGAAGCCCGCCGCCAGGCCGATGACTGGAAACGCGATCACCCTGCAAAGGACAAGTAATGAGCCGCAAGAACCGTCCCTGGTTGTTCTACGACACCACCACCTCGGTGTGCACCACCTGCCTGCGCCAGGTCGAAGCCAAGATCGTCATCAAGGGTAACGAGGTCTTCCTCGACAAGTGGTGCCCGGCGCACGGTACCGAACGTGTGCTGATTGCCGACGATGCAGAGTATTACCGCCTGTGCCGCGAGGTCTACGTCAAGGCGCCGGAAATGCCGGAACGCTTCAATACGGCCATGCAGCACGGTTGTCCCTACGACTGTGGCCTGTGTCCCGATCACATGCAGCACTCTTGCCTGTCGGTGGTCGAGATCACCGAGCACTGCAACCTGCGTTGTCCGGTGTGCTATGCCGAGTCGGGGCCGGAGCGGCAGACGCATCGTTCGCTGGCCGAGGTTGAAGCGATGCTCGATGCCGTCGTTGCCAACGAAGGGGAGCCCGATGTGGTGCAGCTGTCCGGCGGCGAGCCGACCCTGCACCCGGATTTTTTCGCCATTCTCGATGCCGCCAAGGCGCGGCCGATCCGGCATCTGATGGTCAATACCAACGGCCTGCGCCTGGCGCTGGAGCCGGATTTTGTCGCGCGGCTGGCGACCTACAAACCGGGCATTGAAATTTACCTGCAGTTCGATTCGCTGCGCGACGAGGTGCTGCAACACATGCGCGGCGCCGATCTGGCGGTGATTCACGAGCGGGCGTTGGCCAATCTGGAAGCGCACGGTATTTCGACGACGCTGGTGATGACTGTCAAACGCGGCGTCAACGACGAGGAAATCGGTGCCGTCATCCAGCATGGCCTGAAATATCGCTGCGTACGCGGCGTGACGCTGCAGCCGGTGTCCGATGCCGGGCGGAATCTTGATTTCGAGCCGAAGCGCCACCGCCTGACCGTCAGCGAAGTGCGGCGCCGGGTGGCCGAACAATCGGGCCTGTTCACGCTCGAGGATATCGTGCCGGTGCCGTGCAACCCCGATACGCTGGCCATGGGCTATGCGCTGAAGCTGGGCGACGAGGTCATGCCGCTGACTCGTCACCTCGGGCCGGAAGCCTTGCTGGCCGGGCCGCGCAACACCATTGTTTTTGAGCGCGATCCGGCCATGAAGGATGCCGTGTTCAAGTTGTTCTCGACCAATCATTCGCCGGAGTCGCAGGCCAGTTGCCTGTCTGCCTTGCTCTGCTGCCTGCCGGTGATTTCAGCGCCGGAACTCGCCTACGAGAACGTGTTCCGGGTGCTGATCGTCCAGTTTATGGATGCCGCCAACCTCGACCTGCGCGCCCTGAAGAAATCCTGCATCCACTTTGCCCAGCCGGATGGCCGGCTGATTCCGTTCGAGGCCTACAACCTGTTCTACCGCGGCGAGCGGGCGGAGAAGACGGCGACAATTCAGCGCGAGATCATCGAGTTTGCCGAGCGCCGGCGTTAGGCTTGGGCTGGCTGGGGCTGCCCCGTTTTTCTTCCCTTCGGGGCATACGGGGTTTTGCCTTCACAATGTTACGGAACATGACAAAAGCCTGATAGGATGTGCCGCCGGAAACGTTAGGGAAGAACGGATGAGCGGGAAGACAGGAAAATTGCACAAGCATCTGCTGCGTGATGCTGTCATCGAAAGTGTTCGAATTACCCGTTATGCGATCCGTGACGGCCAGCCCGATCCGGAGAAACCGGTACTGACGACCGGCAGGAATGTGGCCTTCATCGAAGCCGGGGTCGCCAGCTGGCATTTCGATATCGAAGACGCCCGCCTGCTGCAACTGAGCGCTGCCAAACCGCCGCATGCTTCGGTCGATGCCCGCTGGTACGACACGCAGGCAGCGCTGACAGCAGGTATCAAGGTGGTCAGTGGCGGTGACGCCAATACCTTCGGGGCGATGGGCGCGCTGCTTGTGCCACCCGGTTTTGCCATCCCGACGGTGAGCGCGACGCCCGACAACGTCCTGTATTACGGCTTGCAACTGGTTCCGAGCGGAAGCGATTTCAGCATTGCCACTGAGCATTGCCCGATCGCGCTGATGCAGTACGACTACACGCCGGACTACAAGAAAGATTTTCTGATGAAGAAGCGCGGCGGGGGTGGCATTTTTGTCGAGACCCACGCGTTTCCGCATATTCACATCCCGACTTCGCCTGAGTGTGGCGGCTACATCGTGATCGGCAAGCCGGTGGCGGCCGGGCGCTTCGATTTCACGGCCTTCCGTATTCCCTATGGCTACGCCCTGTACACACCGTCCAACACCATTCATGGTGACGGCACGCTGGTCGGTGAGTATGCGTTGACGGTGGCCGACTCGGCGATGGTCTCGGCAGACACCGTCCTGATGTACAACCGGGAAACTCTCGACATGGCGCGCGGTGTCGTGCCTGACTGGAAGCCCTGAGTCGTTTCGCTGGCAATAAAGGAGAAAGCATGGAAATAGCGCAGGCCTTCAATGGCATTGATCAGCTCGAACGCAGCGACGACTGGGGTGTGTACAAGACCCTGCTCGAATCGACCAAGGCGATTCCGTGGAAGATCAACTGGCAGACCAAGCAGTTTGACTATATTGGCCCGCAGATCGAGACGCTGCTCGGCTGGCCGCGTGACAGTTGGCTCGGCGCGATGGACTGGATTGAGCGCATCCATCTGGAGGATAGGGAAAAGACGGCCAATTTTTGCATCAGCCAGTCCGAGCAGGGCGTCGATCATGAGGCCGATTACCGGGCCTTGAAGGCCGATGGCAGCTATGTGTGGATTCGCGACGTGGTGCATGTTATCCGCGACACCAACGGCGTAACGACCGACCTGGTCGGCTTCATGTTCGACATATCGGCGCGCAAGCAGATGGAGGAGGAGGTTTTCGAACTCAATCGCAAGCTGGAGGCTTGGTCAAATCAGGATGGCTTGACCGGCATCGCCAACCGCCGCCTGTTCGATCATACGATGGCCGCCGAGTGGGCGCGTGGCAAGCGCAGCCGGGAACCGCTGTCGCTGCTGATGTTTGATGTCGATCATTTCAAGGGTTACAACGACCATTACGGCCATGTGAAGGGGGATGAGTGCCTGATCCGTCTGGCCCGCGAAGTCAGCCAGATGCCCTTGCGTTCGACGGACCTGTTTGCCCGCTACGGCGGCGAGGAATTCGCCTTTGTCCTGCCGCAGACCCCATCTGACGCGGCCCAGCAGATTGCCGAGAAGTGCCGTGAAGTGGTGGCTGCCCTGAAAATTCCGCATGCCCTCTCGCCGGCGGGCACGATCACGATCAGCGTTGGTGTGTGCACCATGCTTCCCGGCGAGGAAAGTTCGTACATGACCTTGATCGAGCGGGCTGACGACAAGCTTTATCGGGCCAAGCGGAACGGACGAAATCGCGTTTGCTGCTGAGCGGAAGCGCGGCGCCGGATTTTCCCCTGAGTTGACCGGCGTGCCGTAGCAGTCAGTGTGAGCGGCATTCCCCCGGTAAAATGTTTCCTTTTTTTCAGGTCGAAGCCCATGAACACTGCCGTCCCAATACCTGCCGACCAGCTCGCCGCACTGGCCAATGCCGATACCCAGCGACTGGCAGCGCGGATGGCCCAGGATGTATTTGCCGGGGTCTTCCGCCAGGCGGTGGTGGCCGATGCCGCACCGGATGTCGGCGTGCTCGGTGAGGTGGCCGCCCATTGTTACGACTGGTGCCAGGCCGCTGCCAGTGACGAGGCGCGGGCCTTACGGCTGGCCCTGCTGATCAGTGGTCTCGACCAGTGGGGACTGGCGTATACCCAGGCCTTCAAGCTGGATGCCATTCATGCCCTGACGGCACTGATCGGCGGCTTGCGCACCCGGCTGGACGCGCGCAACGACATGCTTTTCCAGACCTATTTCGAGCAGATCGATGCGGTCGAGTCGGATGCCATCGACTTCAAGGTCGATCTGCGCCGTGGCATCCATCTGGCGCTGTGGCATGCGATGGCCGCCTGCGAGAATGCGGAGCAGGTCGCAGGCATCGTGCAGCCGCTGGGCAGCATGATGGTGGCGCTCAATCAGCAGATGCCGGAGCTGGGCTGGCGCCTGCTGGCCGACGCGCTGGCCAATATCCAGATTGCTCTGCTTTCCGATATCGTGCCGGAATCGGCGCAGGCCCAGGAGGGCACGCAGCAACTCTTCGCTTCGCTGCGGCACGCCCTGTCGCCGGAACGCTATCAGGCCATTCTGGCTTACTCCGGGCAGGCGGTGGTGGCCTGGCAGAAGGCGAGCCGGGCCGGCACGGCCTGAATCGCCAAGAGGCGGCCCTTTTCTGCATTTGACCGTACTTGCCAAGGTAAAATCAACGGATGAACTGGTCCGCGCTCAAAGAAAGAATCAACCTCTACGAAAAACTGATGCGGCTCGACAAGCCGATCGGCATCCTGCTGCTGCTCTGGCCGACGCTGTGGGCACTGTGGCTCTCGGCGCTCGGCCGGCCGAACTGGATCGTGGTCTGGATCTTCATCCTCGGCACGGTGCTGATGCGTTCAGCCGGCTGCGTGATCAATGACTACGCCGACCGCGATTTCGACAAGCACGTCGAGCGCACGAAAGAGCGCCCGCTCACCGCCGGCAAGGTGACCACCACGGAGGCGCTGGCGCTGTTTGCCGGGCTGTCTCTGCTTTCATTTTTGCTGGTTGTTTTTCTCGGCAATACGCTGGTCATCTGGCTGTCGCTGCCGGCCGTCTTCCTGGCGGCGAGCTATCCCTTCACCAAGCGCTTTTTCGCCATTCCCCAGGCCTATCTCGGTGTTGCCTTCGGTTTCGGCATCCCGATGGCTTACGCCGCGCATCTCGGCGAAGTGCCCGCCGAAGCATGGTGGCTGCTGCTCGCCAATGTCTTCTGGGCGGTGGCCTACGACACCGAATACGCCATGGTCGACCGCGACGATGACCTGAAAATCGGGATCAAGACCTCGGCCATCACCTTCGGCCGTTTCGATGTGGCGGCCGTGATGCTGTGCTATGGCGTGACCCTCGCCATCATCGGCGGGATTGGCTACACGCTGAACCGTGGCCCGGCTTTTTACGCCGGACTGGCCGTGGCGACCTGCATCATGGGCGTGCACTACACTTGGATTCGCGGCCGGGAACGGATGCCGTGCTTCAAGGCTTTTCTGCACAACAACTGGGTTGGGTTGAGTATTTTTGTCGGCATCGTCGTCGATTTTCTGGTTTCAGGGAGGAACTTGTGGTGAAAGTCCTTATTTTTGTCCTGCTCTGCCTGTCGACCGGAGCATTTGCCGAAGACACCCGCCAACTGGCCAAACTACCCGCCCCGGCGCAGGAATCACTGCGCCAGGAAATGCTCGACAACCTGGTCGCCGTCAATGAAGTGCTGTCGCTGATGGCCGAAGGCAAGGTCAAGGAAGCCGGAGAGTCGGCCGAGACCAAGCTCGGCATGTCGGCCATGGGCAAGCATCGCAGCAAGCCTTTCGATGCAAGGCCTGGCCCGCACATGCCGCCGGCCATGCACGGCATCGGCATGGATGGCCACAAGGCGGTCAGCGAATTCGCTAGCGTCGCCAAGACCGGCGACCGCGACAAGGCGATTGCCCTGCTGCCCAACCTGACCTCAGCCTGTGTCGGCTGCCACTTCTCGTATCGCACCCGATGAAATATCACGATCTGCGCGACTTCATGTCGCAACTGGAAAAGACCGGCGAACTGAAGCGCGTTGGCGTCGAGGTTGATACCTACCTCGAAATGACCGAAATCTGCGACCGCGTGCTGCGTGCCGAAGGGCCGGCCATCCTGTTCGAGAAACCCAAGGGGCACAGCATTCCCGTGCTGGCCAACCTGTTCGGCACGCCGAAACGGGTGGCGCTCGGCATGGGCGAGGAGTCGGTGCAGGCGCTGCGCGAAGTCGGCAAGCTGCTCGCCTACCTCAAGGAACCCGAGCCGCCGAAGGGTCTGAAAGACGCCTGGGACAAACTGCCGATCCTGAAGCAGGTGCTCAACATGGCGCCGAAGAAGGTGTCGAACGCGCCGTGTCAGGAGATTGTCTGGGAGGGCAAGGATGTCGATCTGTCGCGCCTGCCGATCCAGCACTGCTGGCCAGGCGATATCGCGCCGCTGATCACTTGGGGCCTGGTGGTTACCAAGGGGCCGCACAAGAACCGGCAGAACCTCGGCATCTATCGCCAGCAGGTGCTCGGACCGAACAAGGTGATCATGCGCTGGCTGGCGCATCGCGGCGGGGCACTCGATTTTCGCGAGTTCCAGTTGGCTAATCCCGGTCAGCCCTTCCCGGTGGCGGTGGTGCTCGGCTGCGACCCGGCGACCATCCTCGGTGCCGTGACGCCGGTGCCCGATTCGCTGTCCGAATACCAGTTCGCCGGCCTGCTGCGCGGCGGCAAGACCGAGCTGACGCAATGCATTGGCTCCGGTTTGCAGGTGCCGGCTTCGGCCGAGATCGTTCTGGAAGGCGTCATTCATCCCGGCGAGATGGCGCTTGAAGGGCCGTACGGCGACCACACCGGCTATTACAATGAGCAGGCCGAATTCCCGGTGTTCACCATCGAGCGCATCACCATGCGCCGCGATCCGATCTATCACAGCACCTACACCGGCAAGCCGCCCGATGAGCCGGCCGTGCTCGGCGTGGCGCTGAACGAAGTCTTCGTGCCGCTGCTGCAAAAGCAGTACCCGGAAATCGTCGACTTCTACCTGCCGCCGGAGGGCTGTTCGTACCGGATGGCCATTGTCAGTATCAAGAAGGCTTACCCCGGCCACGCCAAGCGCATCATGTTCGGCATCTGGAGCTTCCTGCGCCAGTTCATGTACACCAAGACGATCATCGTGGTGGACGACGACATCGACATCCGCGACTGGAAGGAAGTGATCTGGGCGATGACGACGCGCATGGACGCGACGCGCGACACAACGCTGGTCGACAACACGCCGATCGACTACCTCGACTTCGCCAGTCCGGTGGCCGGTCTCGGCTCCAAGATGGGGCTGGACGCGACCAACAAGTGGCCAGGCGAAACGAACCGCGAGTGGGGGCGGCCCATCGTCATGGATGCTGATGTCAAGAAACGCGTCGACACAATGTGGCAGGAACTAGGCATTTAGGATGAATTGACCCACGACTCGCCGGCCTGAGAGAATCGGCGCTCCTGTTGGAATCGAAATACGGAACACGGTGCGAATCCGTGGCGGGCCCGCCGCTGTAACCGGGGACGAAGACTGCATGGTCGCCAGACCAGCCACTTGCGAGCTTGACTCCGCAGGGAAGGCGCAGCGCTTCGGCTGATCCGGAAGCCAGAAGACGAATCGATTCCTGACTGGAGCCAAGGCAAGGGCTCCGGCTGAGTACATGCAACCAGCGTGTACTCAGCCGGGGCCTTTTTTGTTTTTGTCTTCCCGAGGAGTGGAAAATGCCCAAGATCGTTTCTCAAGTCGCGTCCAATACCGTTGAAACCCAGCCGACCGCTGCCCAGCATGCGCAGCCGGTGGCCCCGACCATCGCCATCCGCAAGAGCTGCAACCCGGACGGCATCGGCCTCTCGCACTATGTGCTGATGGATCGGAAGGCGGCCAAGTGATCGCAGCAATCGCCGAGCGTGCCGCCCGCGGCACGCTTTTCCAAGCGCTCGATATCGGCCACCCGCTCTATGCCGCAGTCACTGATCCACAGACGGCCTTCTGGGCGCTGGTCGACAAGACCCGCATTCATGAAGCTGGCCGCGATCCGGCCCTGCTCGCCGCCTATGGCGCCATGGTCGAACAGTTTTCGCGGGAACTGCACGCCCTGCGCTTTGGCCTGAAGCCTTCCGGCGTCTATCTCAACCCCACCGAGCGCTGCAATCTCAATTGCACCTACTGCTACCTGCCCGATAGCCAGCGCAGCAGCGGCAGCCACATGCCGGTCGAGACGCTGCTCGCTTCGCTGGGCAAGCTGCGCGACTATTTCCGTTCGGTGATGCCGGCCGATCGCAAGCCGCGCGCCATCTTCCACGGCGCCGAGCCGCTGATGAACCAGGCCGCTGTATTCGCGGCGATCGATGCTTTCGCCGACGATTTCGTCTTTGGTCTGCAGACCAATGGCACGCTGCTCGACGATGCGGCGCTCGACTTCCTGACCTCGCGCAATGTCAGCATCGGCCTGTCGCTCGACGGCCCGGTCGCTGGCATTACCGATGCGACCCGCCGGACCTGGGGCGGCAAGAGCGTGCACGACAAGGTGCTGCGAGCCATGGAAAAGCTGCGTGGCTACGGTTCGTGGAGTGTCATCACGACCTGCACGACGGAGAATCTGCCCTACCTGACGCACATGGTCGAGCTGTTCCATGCCAACGAAGTGCCGACCTGCATGCTCAACACCCTGCGTTGCACCTTGCCCGGGGCGCGCGGCGTCAAGCCGGCCGATGGCGACATGGGCAAGGCCTTCTTCGTCGCCCTCGACCGGACCTACGAGCTTTACCAGGAAACGGGGCGCAAGCTGATGGTCGCCAATTTCGCCAATATCCTGATCGGCATCCTGGCCCCGACGGCCCGTCGGCTGATGTGCGACATCTCGCCCTGCGGCGGTGGCCGTGCCTTCTTCGCGCTGGCCGCCGACGGCAGCCTCTACCCGTGCAGCGAGTTCATCGGCCTGCCGACGACGCGCGATGTCGATCGATTCAGCCCGTGTGGCGATTGCGCGATCCGTCACTTCTGCGGTTCGCCGTGTCCGGCCGAAGCTTTCGAGATGAACGGCGGCATGGACAAGATCGGCGCCTTCTGCGATTTCTACAAGGAGCAGGTCAATTACGCCCTGCGCCTGATCGCCGATGGCAAGGCCGATGACTATCTGTGGGACGGCTGGGACGAGGGAACGGAAACCATTTTTGTGATGAGTTGAGAAATGCCGGGCGGGCGCTTTAATATGACGCCCTTCTTCTGCTTTCAGGCGCCGTCAGCCATGCATTCCCGTCTTGTCATTACCGCCACTGATCTGGCCGATCTCTGCCACGTTGAGGCCTTTCACGACCTGCTCGAGCATTACGCCCGTGATCCGATGGGTGGCGGTGACGGCCTTTCGGACTATGCCAAGGTCCATCTGGTCAGTACCTTGAAGGAAGTTCCGGGCTTTCATGGCGCGCTGGCCTGGCTCGACGGCAAGGCGGTCGGCCTGATCGACTGCTTCGCCGGCTTCTCCACCTTTGCCGCCAGGCCGCTGCTCAATGTCCACGATATCGTGGTGCGCGAAAACTTGCGCGGTCAGGGCATCGGTCAGGCGCTGCTGGCCTGGGCCGAACAACGCGCCCGGCAACTCGGTTGCTGTAAGCTGACGCTGGAAGTGCTGTCCAACAACACGCGGGCAATGGCTTCCTATCAACAGGCCGGATTCGCGCCCTATGTGCTCGACCCGGCAGCCGGCCATGCGCTGCTCATGCAGAAATATCTCCCGGAGGAATAAGCCATGCAGGAACCCGTTCCCGTCGACGATCTCAAGGGTGTGCGCCTTTCACTGGTGCAATACACCCACTTCATCTACGGTCTGCACGCCATTGCCGTGCTGATCGGCGTCACTTCGGCGGCAACGGTGGCCGGCGGCTTCGTCTTCGGCCTGCCGTCCTTGGTGGCGGTCTTTCTCAATTACCTGAAGCGGGGCGAGGTCAGCGGCACCTGGCTGGAAAGTCACTTCCGCTGGCAGATTCGTACCTTCTGGTTCACCCTTTTGTGGTTGATCGTTTATGGCTTGCTGATCATCACCATCATCGGCATCCCTGTCGCCTGGATTCTGATTGCCTTGCTTGGCTTGTGGGTCGGCTATCGCGTCATCCGCGGCTGGAATGCGCTCTTTGCCGTAAGATCAATTTGAGCTGGCAATAAAATGACATAACTGGCAAAATCGGAAATATTGTATTTTGCCGGGGGAGGGTACGTGAAGCGTGATTTCTTCTCGCTGGCCGGCTTTGGCGAAGCGGCGAGCAAACTGCCTATCGAGCGGCGCATCCACCTGATTCGTATCGAAACCTTTTTTGGTCATGCGCCAGGGAATGCGATCGGGATCGCGCTGGTTTCGCTGATCTTCACGACGGCGCTCGAAAAATCAGGAGCGGGGCAAAACACCATTTTTGCCTGGATCGGCGTGACCCTGCTGACCTGCCTGGCAATGATTGGCTACGAAGCATGGGTCCGGCATGTCGGACTCAGCATCGACAACGCCGAGTCTCACCTCCGCCGGCGCCGACTGCTGGGACTCTTTGCCGCAGTATCGGTAGCGACCGGTACGGTGTTGGTGCCGGTTGACGCTGATCCTCTGTACCACGCGCTGGCGGTCTTCCTGGCATACGGCATGGTGTCTGTCACGGCACTGGCTTATGCCGTGCTGCAGCGCTTCTATACTGAAATCGCGCTGATTGCCTCCGGTCCCGTGCTGGTTCGCTACGTTTGGCTCTGGCATGAAAAAGGGGACAGCTTTTTTGGTTTTCTGGCGATCGTGATCGTCTTTACGACTGCCCTCATCCTCTTTCGCGGTGCGGCCAATACACGGTGGACCACCCAGGCCATCGAAGGCTATCTGCAGTTGCACGACGAAATCGTCGAGCGCCGCCGGATCGAAGCCGCGCTGGCGGCGGCCGAGGAAAACGCCTCGCGGCTGGCCGCCATGCTGCGCCTGATGTGCGACAACGTACCCGACATGATCTGGGCCAAGGATCTGGAAGGACGCTACCTGTTCGCCAATCAGGCGATGGCCAGTTGCTTGCTGTGTGCCAGCGACACCGGCGAGCCGGTGGGCAAGACCGATTTGTTCTTTGCCGAGCGGGAGCGCGCCGCGCATCCGGAGGACAGCCAATGGTTCACTTTCGGCGAGCAATGTCTGGCGACGGACCTCGAAACCCTGCGCCGGGGCGTACCGAGCGCTTTCGAGGAAATGGGCAATGTGCGGGGGCGTTATCTGTGCATAGATGCCTTCAAAGCCCCCTTCGTCGATGCTTCGGGGCAGGTGATCGGCACTGTCGGCAGCGCCCGGGATATCACCGAGCGCAAGCAGGTCGAGCGGGAACTCGCCAAGTACCGGGAAAACCTCGAAGGTGTAGTCCGCGAGCGAACCCGCGAGCTGACCGTGGCCAAGGATCTGGCGGAAACGGCCAACCGTGCCAAGTCGGCCTTTCTGGCCAACATGAGCCACGAGATTCGGACGCCGCTCAATGCCATTACCGGCATGGCCTATCTGATGCGGCGCGACGGTGTCAGCGAAAAGCAGGGCGAACGTCTGGACCGGATCGATGCAGCCGGTCAGCATCTGCTCGAAATCATTCATGACGTACTCAGCCTGTCGCAAATCGAGGCTGGCCGCATGACGCTTGAAGCCAAGCCGCTCGACCTGTCTGTCGTGTGTACCGGTGCGCTCGAAGTCCTGGCTGACGAGGCGCGGCGCAAGGGGCTGTCCCTGCGCCAAGAGTTTGGCGAATTGCCGGTCGGCCTGCACGGTGACACCGTGCGTTTGCGCCAGTCGCTACTCAACTATCTGGGCAATGCCGTCAAATTCACCGAGGCCGGCAGCGTCGTCCTGCGTTGCCATGAACTATCGCGCAACGATAGCGGCCATCTGATCCGCTTCGAAGTCGTCGATAGCGGGCCGGGAATGTCGCCTGAGTCTCGGGCACAACTATTCCAGCCCTTCCACCAGGTCGACAGCTCGTCGACCCGCGTCCATGGCGGGACCGGGCTCGGGCTGGTCATCACGCGGCGACTGGCCCAACTGATGGGTGGCGATGCCGGCTGCGACAGTACGCCGGGCGTCGGGAGTCGCTTCTGGTTTACTGTCTGCCTGGCCGATGGCGAGCCTGCGCCGAACGCCAGCGAAGGTGCTGTCGTCAATGCCGCCAATGAACTGTTGCGTCATCGCTTTGCCGGGCGCAGCGTCCTGCTCGCCGAGGACAGTTGGGTCAATCGCGAGGTCGTCGTCGAAATGCTCGAAGACCAGTTGCTTGTCGTCGATGTCGTTGAAAACGGCGCGGCAGCGGTTGAGCGGGTCCGCGAACGGGATTACGACCTGGTGCTGATGGATGTCCAGATGCCCGAAATGGATGGTCTGGAGGCGACCCGCCGTATTCGGGCCATGCCGCAGCGGGAGCGGCTGCCGATCATTGCCCTGACGGCCAACGCCTTCGCCGAGGATCGCCAGGCCTGTCTGGAGGCCGGGATGAACGACTACCTGGCCAAGCCGTTCAGTCCGGACAAACTGTTTGCCAGGGTATTGCATTGGTTGCTCGAAGCCGAGCGGCAGGCCGGGCATTAGGTGCCCATGTAGCGCCCGTTCTTGTGATTGACCGCAATCACCAGATTGAGTGCCAGCGCACCGACGATGGACCAGCCGACGCTGACCGGATCGAGCACGAAAATTGCAGCACCGAGAATCAGGAAATCGGCCGCCATCTGCAGTTTGCCGGCTCGCCAGCCGCGCGTGTTCTGCAAATGGATGACCAGAATGCCGAGGCCGCCCAGGCTGGCCTTGTGGCGGATCAGGATCAGCAGCCCGATCCCGGCCAGAAAACCGCCCATCACGGCGGCGAAGCCACGGTTCAGCGACTGCAGGTGGATTAGCGCCGGCAGCAATTCGGTGTACAGCGAGAGCAGGGTGATCGACAGGAAGGTCTTGACCGTAAAGGCCTTGCCCATGGCTCGCAACGCCAGTGCATAGAAGGGCAGATTGACCACGAACAGCACCAGTCCGATCGGCCAGCTGCTCAGATAGTGGATCAGGAAGGCGATGCCGACCGTGCCGCCCGTCAGCAGGCCGGCTTCGCGGAACAGGAAGATGGCAAAAGCGACCAGCAAGGGGGCGACGAGCAGGGCCTGGGCGTCTTCGAACAGGTTGTGGCGATGGCTTTCAGGTGTTGTCATGGCAGGCGGCGATTCCGGAACCTGTCAGCGGTAGTACTGACGGATCACAGCCAGCGATCGCGAGTAGCTGTGCATGATCTGGGCATCTTCGTAGCGATGCTGGCTGCCCACAGGGCAGGCCTGGCGGGCCCGGCAGCCGTGGGCGCACGCTGATTCCGGCTGCAGGCGGTAGCGGCTGCAGCGCTCGAGATCGAACTGGCCGCCGTGCAGAGCATCGGCCGGGCAGGCGGCAACGCAGGGTTTGGTCACACAGCTCGGGCACGGGCTGCGTGCCTCCTCGGCTGGCGATGGCGCAAAATCGGTGTCGGCAATGACCGCGGCCCGATAGGCGTACCAGCTACCCCATTCACGGTCGACCCCGACCATGATCGGCGACGGATGGTGCCATCCGGCCAGCTTGCCCAGGGCCTGTAGGCCGATCGGCTGGTCGCCGGGAAACAGGATGCGGTAGCGGTGGCCGGGCACCTGCTCGGCAAACCAGCGTTCGACAGTGCGGATACTGTAGTCGTCTATGGGGTTTTCGCCAGTCAGGCCGGATGCCTTGACGCATTCCCACAGCCGTCGTCCGCCATGGCCAAACAGGATCAACTGGCGCTCGCCGGCTTGCGGCGCCAACTTGTCGGCGATGTCAGCGGGCAGAGCGCTCAGGTCGAAGACGAACTGGCGGTTCAGGCCGCTTTCGTTCAGGAAGTCGGCGACAAAGGGCGAGCGCTCACTCATTTTCCAGCACCGGTATTTTCTCGCCAACCCGGCGCTGGGCCACCCAGACGAGCAGGGCGTCGATGGCCGCGCTGCCAGCCTGGGCCTTCGGGTGGTTGATCAGGAAGGTGAAGGCGTAGCGGCGCCCCTGCGCATCCAGCGCGTAGCCCGAAGCCGCCTTGACGCCATCCAGCGTGCCGGTCTTGATATGGGCGCGGCCTGCCGCGTCGGAGCTATTCAGGCGCTTCTTCATCGTGCCGTCGATGCCGACGATGGGCATGCTGGACACGAACTCCGGCATCACCGGATTCTTCCAGGCGTCGAGCAACAGGCGGTTCAGGCTGTCGGCACTGATCCGTTCGACGCGTGACAGGCCGGAACCGTTGTCGAGCACCAGTTCGCCGAAACGCAGGTTGCGGGCGGCCAGCCAGTCGCCGATTCGTTGCTTCGAGCGTTCGGCCGTGGCTGGTGCTGAATCATTGCCTAAAGTGAGGAAAACCTGCCTCGCCATCACGTTGTTGCTGAACTTGTTGATGTCGCGCACCGCGTCGGCCAACGGGGCCGCCTCATGCTGGGCCAGCAGCTTGGCGCCTATCGGTACAGTGCCGCTGCGAACCTGGCCATTCAGGTTGCCGCCGAGTTCCTTCCACAGGGCGCGGATCAATCCGTCGGCCTGAGCGTCAGCCGGCAGCGGCGACAGGTTCAGGGGTTTCTCGCCGCATAGCGCCGAATAAGTGCCGGTGAACTCCAGCCGGTTGCCGCTGTTTTCCGGAATCAGGCGAACATTGATCAAATCCTTCCAGTTGCTGCCGCAGTCGCCGTTGCCGGCGCGTAACTGGTTGTCGACGCGCAGGCCTTCACTCGGCGTTTCCATCAGCACGCGCGGCTTCCCGTTGTCCGGCACTAGCGTGAAGCGCAGGGATCGGAAATTGAGCAGCAGACCATCCGGGCCGACGTTGTAAGGGCGCATTGGCTTGTCGTCGAAGGCGCCGGGGTCGATGCTCGGTACATTGAAGGCCGTGCGGTCCAGCACGACATCGCCGGCAATCTGCCGGATGCCACGGACCTGCAACTGGCGGAGTAGGGACCACAGGTGTTCGATGGCGAAGCGCGGGTCACCGCTGCCCTTGATATACAGATTGCCGCTCAAAATGCCATCAACCGGCGCGCTTTCAGTCCACACCGTGGTTTTCCAGGTGTAGGCCGGGCCGAGCAGATCAAGGGCGGCATAGGTGGTGAGCAGTTTCATCACCGACGCCGGGTTCATCGCCTGGCTTGCGTTGTGGGCGACCAGTGGCGATCCGGTATCGACCGCCTGGATGACGACTGCGACATTTTTTGCGGGAATTTGCGCCGTCTTCAGCGCGCCAAGTACGCTGGGGGGCAGGCCGTCGGCCAGCGCAGCCAGGGAAATCCCGGCCAGGATCAGGGGGGCGAGTCTCTTGATGAACATCCGGATTAGGGTGGGGAATTCGAAGGTGTTAGCCTACCACTCACTGGGGTAATTCCGAGGGCGGGCCTTATCTTGATAAAACCCGGCGTGCTGTCCGAGTTTTGATGTTATTTTGACCGTCAGTGTGCTTCGGCGAGTTGTTTATTCATGAATGATGTCGTCAACCAGCCTTCCAAAACCGGGAGCGATTCGCTTCTAGTCCTGGGCTACCAGGTCTGGCTGGTCGTGGCATATCTTCTGGTCGCCCTGCTGTGCTGGCTTGGCGTGGCAATGGAATTCAGCCAGATCGATGAGAACATCGAAACCCTCGCCCGTGAGCGGGGAGCCGCGCTTTTTCGGTTGGTTGAGCTGACCCGTGACTGGAATGCCAAGCATGGCGGCGTCTATGTTCGGGTGACCGAGGCGACACAACCGAATCCCTATCTGAAGCATCCGAAGCGCGATCTTCAGACAACGGATGGCTTGCAATTGACCATGGTCAATCCGGCCTTCATGACTCGCCAGATTGCCGAGATTGCGGAGCAGGCCGATGGCGTTCAATTCCACATCACCAGCCTGAAACCGATTCGTCCGGCCAATACGCCGGACGCCTGGGAGGTCGATGCCCTGGAGACCTTTGAGGGCGGCAAGCGTGAAGTTCTATCGCTGGTGCAGAGTGAAAAAGGGGCTATGCATCGTTATATGGCGCCCTTGTTCGTCAAGCAGCCCTGTTTGAATTGCCATTCTGAACAGGGCTATCGGCTTGGTGAGATCCGGGGCGGCATCAGTGTGTCGATGCCAGCTGAAAAAATTCTCTCGGTTCGTCGCGATCAGCGGTACCGAATAATGCTGGTCTTCGGTGCCGGGGCATTGATGTTTGCGCTACTGATGCATTTCGTGATCAGGCGCTCACGCCAGCATTTTTTGCACCTGAAAGCGGTGACGGCCGGGCAGGAAAAGTTGATTGCCGAGCGGACCCAGGCGCTCTCCTCTGCCAACGAGCAATTGATCGGGGAGGTGGCTGAGCGCAAGCAGAAGGAAATCCAGATTTCAGAAAGCGAAGCACGCTATCGCTCGGTCATTGAAACCAGTCAAAACGCCATTCTGATCATGCAGGCACCGAATTTTGTCATTGTGTTTGCCAATGAGCAGGGGGCTGCTCTGGTGGGGCTTGCACCCAGTCAAATGATTGATCGGCCAATACTTGATTTTGTTTGCCAGCAGGATCGCTGCATGGTGGCCGAGCGGCTGGCCCGTCGCGCACGCGGCGAACCTGTTTCGCCCACGGTACGCGCCCATTTTTGCCGTCTGGACGGTTCCCAGGTCCGGGTCGGCGATGTCCACGTGGCGCGCATCGAGAGTGCTTCGGAGTATCCACAATGGGTGCTCAGTGTGCATGATGTGACCAACCGCCTGGCAAACGAACGGGCGCTGCAGATTTCGGCGGCCGTTATGGAGAATGCCGCCGAAGGCATTGTGGTGACCGATGCCCAGAATCGGATCATTCAGGTCAATCCTGCTTTTTCGGCCATTACGGGCTACCGGCCACAGGAGGTCTTGGGCAAGGATCCCAATCTCCTTGGTTCGGGCCGTCATGAGAGCGGCTTTTTCCGCGAAATGTGGGAAACCCTGGAAAAAGAGGGGCACTGGGCCGGGGAGATCTGGAATCGTCGTCCGGACGGAACAGTCTACGTTGTCTGGCTGGCAATTTCGGCGATTCGTGGCGAGGGTGTAGAGAGTGGTGGCCGCCATGTGGCGACCTTCATCGATATCACCCAGCGCAAGGAGGTCGAGGAACTGCTCCGCCATCGGGCGCAAAGCGATCCCCTGACTGATTTGCCGAACCGGACCCTGTTCTATGACCGCTTGCAGGTGGCGCTGACGCACGCCCGGCGCTATAGCGAGGAATTTGCCTTGCTTTACATCGACCTCGATCATTTCAAGATCGTGAACGACACGCTTGGCCATGCCGCTGGTGACGAGTTACTGATTGAGGCCAGCCATCGGCTGACGCAGGCCGTACGCCAGTCGGATACGGTGGCCCGCCTGGGGGGGGACGAGTTCGCCGTCATTCTGCCCAAGACTGGCAGTCAGTCCGAGATTGAAGAAGTGGCGCAGCGCGTCGTCGAGACGATGGTTCGACCGTTTCTCCTGTCGGCCGGCACGATCAATATTTCGACCAGCGTCGGGGTGGCCATTTATCCGCGCCACGGCGAAGATCTGGAAGCGATCCGGGCCAGCGCCGATGCGGCTCTCTATTCAGTCAAGCAATCCGGACGTAACGGCTATCGCTTGTACGTGCCGCCTGGCCACTGATTTTCCGCCTCGGCGTCGGGGAAATGGCCGCCGGTCAACCCATTGCCAAATGGGGCAGGTCGGGTTCAATCCGCGTTTTTGCGTAACGGCCTCTTGAAATAGGAAGGTTCCGCCCCTATTATTAGCACTCACCGGCGACGAGTGCTAACACTGCTTCCGTCTCGGTCCCGGCACTGCGCTTAGCGTAACCGGCCAATTTCCAGTTTGTCGCAACTCATTTTCAGGAGTCAGTTTTATGAATATCCGTCCTTTGCACGACCGAGTGATCGTCAAGCGCGTTGAAGCCGAGCGCACCACTGCATCCGGCATCGTCATTCCCGATTCCGCCGGTGAAAAGCCGGATCAGGGCGAAGTTCTGGCTGTCGGCCCGGGCAAGCGTGACGACAACGGCAAGCAGATCGCTCTCGACGTCAAGGTGGGTGACCGTGTTCTGTTCGGCAAGTACGCCGGCCAGGCCGTCAAGGTCGATGGTCAGGAAGTCCTGGTCATGCGTGAAGAAGACATCATGGGCGTTCTGGTCGCTTAAGCGCCAAGCCTTTCAATCTACAGAATTCAGGAGCTATTAAATGGCAGCTAAAGAAGTCAAATTCGGTGATTCCGCCCGCGCCCGCATGGTCGAAGGCATCAACATCCTGGCAGACGCAGTCAAGGTAACCCTCGGCCCCAAGGGTCGCAACGTTGTACTCGAGCGCTCCTTCGGCGGCCCGACCGTCACCAAGGACGGCGTTTCTGTCGCCAAGGAAATCGAACTGAAAGACAAGTTCGCCAACATGGGCGCCCAGATGGTCAAGGAAGTTGCTTCCAAGACCTCCGATATCGCCGGTGACGGCACCACGACCGCCACTGTGCTGGCCCAGTCCATCGTTCGCGAAGGCATGAAGTTCGTTGCCGCCGGCATGAACCCGATGGACCTGAAGCGCGGTATCGACAAGGCTGTTGTCGCCACCATCGCTGAACTGCAGGCTTTCTCCAAGCCCTGTACGACCACCAAGGAAATTGCCCAGGTTGGCTCCATTTCCGCCAACTCCGATTCCGACATCGGCGAAATCATCGCCAATGCCATGGAAAAGGTCGGCAAGGAAGGCGTCATCACCGTT
>JAGTRV010000279.1 GCA_018262245.1 Pseudomonadota bacterium
GACCTGCCTCGACGTCGGCCAGTCGACCGGCGGCTTCACCGACTGCCTGCTGCAGGCCGGCGCCACGCACGTGGTCGGCGTCGATGTCGGGCACGGCCAGTTGCATCCGCGCCTGCGCCCCGACCCGCGCGTGACGGCCAGCGAAGGGATCAACGCCCGCGCCCTGACCGCCGCTGATCTCGGCGATGCCTTGCCCGCCGGCGGCTTCGGGCTGATCGTCGCCGACCTCTCCTTCATCTCGCTGACGCTGGTGCTGCCGCAACTCCCGCCGCTGCTCGCCGCCGGCGGCGACCTGCTGCTGCTGGTCAAGCCGCAGTTCGAGGTCGGCGCCGGCAAGCTCGGCAAACGGGGCATCGTCAGCGACCCAGCGCTCTTCCGCACGGTCGAGACCAGGCTGCGCGATTGCGCCGGCCAACTCGGACTGACCGTCCGCGCCTGGCTCGAAAGCCCGCTCGCCGGCGGCGACGGCAACCGCGAATTCTTCATCTGGCTGAACAAATGAAAACCGAAATCTCCATCGAATTTTTTCCGCCACAGACGCCGGAAGGCATCGACAAGCTGCGCGCCACACGCGCCCGCCTGGCGGAACTCAAGCCGACCTTCTTCTCGGTCACTTACGGTGCCGGCGGCGGCACTCGCGAGCGCACCATTGCCGTCGTCAAGGAAATCGCCGCCGAAGGCTTCGACGCCGCGCCGCACTTGTCGTGCATCGGCTCGACGCGCGCTGGCATCCGGGAAATCCTCGGCGAGTACAAGGCCGCCGGCATCCGCCGCACCGTCGCCCTGCGCGGTGACCTGCCCTCTGGCATGGCCGAAGCCGGCGAGTTCCGCTACGCCAACGAACTGGTCGAATTCATCCGCGCCGAGACCGGCGACTGGTTCAGCATCGAGGTCGCCGCCTATCCGGAATGGCACCCGCAGGCGCGCAGCCCGCGCGACGACCTCAAGGCCTTCGCGCGCAAGGTCAAGGCCGGCGCCAATTCGGCGATCACCCAGTATTTCTACAACGCCGACGCCTACTTCAATTTCGTCGATGAAGCGCGCGCGCTGGGCGTCGACGTCCCCATCGTCCCGGGCATCATGCCGATCGCCGGCTTCACCAAGCTCGCCCGCTTCTCCGATGCCTGCGGTACCGACATCCCGCGCTGGATGCGCAAGAAATTCGAGAGCTACGGTGACGACGTCGACTCGATCCGCGCCTTCGGCCTCGACGTGGTCACCGGGCTGTGCGAACACCTGCTCAAGGGCGGCGCCCCCGGGCTGCACTTCTATTGCATGAACCAGGCCGCGCTGACCACCGAAATATGCCGCCGCCTTGGCTGAATGCACCCTCACGATTCAGCGTCAAGCGACGGCATTGAAGTCTTGCAGCGCGGGCCATGCTCCGCGATTGTGCAAACTTCACTGGATAGAAACCCGCAAGAGGGTGATAATGTCTGGTTCCGGGTTCACTTCCAGCATCGTCACTGTCGTTGATTGCATCAGGCCGGCCTTTGCAACGGCCTCTGCTCTCTGAAGCGATTTCTGGCAAAGCGCCCCGTGCCACAGGCAGCACTCTCAACTCAGCGGCAATTCAGAAAAGGATTTCGAATGCGTACCACCGAAGTTTTCGAGTACCTTAAAAAACACGGCCAATTGCTCGACTCGGAGATTGCCTCGGCAACCGGGATTTCGCTTGACGAGGTCAGGGTGTCGCTGTCCAAATTGTCGGCTCAAGGCGACATCTCCAGATGCAGTGTCACCAGCTACGTCGATGGCAAATCGGTGGAAGGATTTCAATGCAGGATTGCCGGGTATCTCCCGCGCCCAGCACCCGGCAGAAAGCCGGGAGTCGCCCCCAAGACATCGTCGTGACCGGGCGGCGAAAGACCGGAATCTTTAGCCGCCCCGGCTGATAGCAGCCTGCCACGGTCGACCAGCAAAAGAGCCCGCTTTCGCGGGCTTTCTTGTGTGGCACCGGGCAGGGTTCAAGCGGCCTGGGTAACGATCACGTTCTGCGCCGGCATCGGCGCCGGGAAGCCGGCCTCGGCCAGCGCTTCGCGGATCATCCGGTTGGTGTCGAAATACACCTGCCAGTAGTTGTCGTTGTGGCAGTAAGGGCGTACCGCCAGGACCGGGCCGACCAGCGTGAAATCGAGAATCTCGACATCGACCTTGGGCTCGGCCAGCACGTTCGGAATGGTGGCGATCTTCTGGCGCAGCACGGCCATGGCGGACTGATGATCCGCCGCGCCGGAAAGCTGGCACTTGAGCTCGACCCGCCGGTACGGATTGTGCGTGTAGTTCTGGATCGTGTCGCTGAACACCTTGTTGTTGCCGATGATCGTCTGCACGTTGTCGGGCGTGTTGATCACGGTCGTGAACAAGCCGAGTTCGGTGACCGTGCCCGTGACACCGGCCACCGTCACGAAATCGCCGACCTTCATCGGCCGCAGCACCACCAGGAAGGCGCCCGCGGCGAAGTGGGCCAGCAGGCCCGACCAGGCCATGCCGATGGCGACGCCGGCCGCAGCGATCAAGGCAGCGAAGGTGGTCGTCTGGAAGCCGAAATAGCCGAGAATGCCGATGACCAGCAGAATGTTCAAGGTCACCGTGACGATCGAGCCGACGTAACGCAACACGGTCGGGTCGACCTTCTGGCGCTCCAGCGACGCCCGCACCATGCCCACCGCGACACCGATCAGCCAGCGGCCGATCACCCAGAATGCGACCGCCGCCAGCACCTTGATGCCCACCTCGGTAGCGGTTGTCATGATGAGGTTCTGCCAGTGCGAGATATCTTCCTTGTCCATTTTTTTCTCCGTCAGGATGGGGAACCCGCCGAGTCCTGATGAGGAATCGTCGAGGAAGGCGCATTCTAGAACCCATCCGGAAGGCAAGACAAGTGCCAGAAAGGCATCGCGGCGATGCGGATGCCGCCAGGAGGCAGCGTTTCAGGGCGACGTTCGTTGACAGCCCGTCGGGCGATTCCCTATAATCCGCCCTCCCAGAGCGGGTCGGTAGCTCAGTTGGTAGAGCATCGGACTTTTAATCCGTTGGTCCCGAGTTCGAGTCTCGGCCGACCCACCAGTCATTTTGGGAACCTGGGGCGCTAGCTCAGCTGGTAGAGCAGCGGACTCTTAATCCGTAGGTCCAGAGTTCGAATCTCTGGCGCCCCACCAGGATACATGCGGCTCCCAGCGATGGGAGCCGTTTTTGTTTCCGGTGCTACGTAGCCAGATCGTAGCCAACCAACGGCGAATCCAGCCGCGAAGCCGCAACCGCCAGGTGATCCGGGGCCAGGTGTGCATCACGCTCCACCAGGGCCCCGGTTCGCCACCTGAAATTCCCCTGCTATTTCGCCTGCGTTGTCATTGACCAAGAACCCGCACACGTATCACGTGCGGCGTTGCCTGAATGGCCGAGATTACCCCGGCATCAGGGCAGCGCTCCACGTCAATGATGTTGAAGGCCAATTCGGCCCGGCTCTTGTTCACCATGTCGATAACATTGACGTTGTGCTCGGCCAGGATCGAAAGCACATGGCCGAGCACACCCGAGACGTTGTCGTTGGCGAAGGTGATGCGCGCGGTACCCGCCGCGCGCGGCATGTTCACCGCGGGGAAGTTGACCGAATTGGCGATGTTGCCGTTCTCCAGGTAATCCATGATCTGATTGGCCGCCATCACGGCGCAGTTTTCCTCGGACTCTTCGGTG
>JAGTRV010000280.1 GCA_018262245.1 Pseudomonadota bacterium
GCCGGCAAGAAGGTCTTTACGCCGGAACAGCTGAATCTGAAGGCCGCCTTCCTGTCGTCCATCTCGGAAAGCGGCGTGCGCGATGAATCGGGCAAGGAACACGCCGTCCGCCTGGTCATCGAACCGGCCTCGTCGCGCCAGGGTCAGGATGATCTGGTGCGCATGCTGCTCGCTCACACCAGCCTGGAAACCAATGCTTCGATCAATCTGACGATCCTCGGCGTCAATGGCACGCCGCGCCAGGCCTCGCTGTACAGCATGATCGCCGAATGGTGCCGTTTCCGGCTGACTACCGTTGAACGGCGCACCCGCCACCGCCTGACCGCCGCTGAAAAGCGCATCCACATCCTCGAAGGCCGGCAGGCCATCCTGCTCGACATCGACCGCGTCATCAAGGTCATCCGCGAATCGGACGATCCCAAGGCCGACCTGATGGCGCACTTCAAGCTGTCGGAAATTCAGGCTGAAGACATCCTCGAAATTCGCCTGCGCCAGCTGGCCAGGCTGGAAGGCATCAAGATCGGTGAAGAACTGGCCAAGCTGCGCGAAGAAGCGGCCGGCCTGAATAAACTGCTCGACTCCGAAGAAGCCCTGCGCGCCTGCGTGGCGGCCGAAATCGAGGCCGATGCCAAGAAGTACGGCGACGACCGCCGGACGCTGATCGAAGCCGATGCCAAGGTCACGATGTCCGATGCCAAGACCGTGTCCATTGTTGATGAACCGACCACGCTGATCGTCTCCAAGCACGGCTGGCTGCGTTCGCGTACCGGGCACAACATCGACCCGACGCAACTGAGCTTCCGTTCCGGCGACAGCCTGCTCGCCTGCCTGCCCTGCCGGACGGTCGATTCGCTGATCATCCTCGACCATCTCGGCCGTGCCTATTCCATTTCCGCCGCCGATATTCCCGGCGGCAAGGGCGATGGCGTACCGGCCACCTCGGTGGTCGACTTTCAGGATGGCGGCAAGCTCTGTCTTGCCCTGTCCACCTCTGCCGACAAGCGCTATCTAGTCGCCGCCGACGGTGGCTACGGCTTCCGCTGCCAGGGCAGCGACTTCCTGTCACGCGGCAAGGCTGGCAAGGCCTTCCTGACGCTGGGCGATGGCGAAGCACCAGCCATCTTCATGCCAGCCCCGGCTGAGGGCGAAATTGCCTGCGTCACCAAGGATGGCCGTGCGCTGGTCTTCAACATCGAGGAAGTCCGCCTGCTGGCCAAGGGCCGCGGCCTGAAACTGATCGACGCCGCTCCCGGCAAGACGGCACTGGAAGAGATCATTCCGGTCGTTGATGGCGTGGCCGGCAAGCTGAAAGGCGAACGCCTGGAAATCTGCCGCGGCAACCGTGGTGGCAAGGGCAAGCCGGTAAAGGCACCGCGCAAGTAAATACGTGGCGTATCTTCAAAAGTAAAAACGGGGCCAGTCAGCCCCGTTTTTCATGCGTGCTCCGCCAGATCAGGCAGCGTTGTCCGCCGCATGCATTTCTTCAACCTGCTCGTGCTCCCACTCCTTGATCGTATCGGAGACGAGTCGGGCTTTTTCGTGGGCGTCCGGCTGGTGGTGATGCACTTCCTGAAAAACCTCCAGCGCATCGTGAATCGCTTCAGCCTTCGTGGAAACGTGGGTATGAGGCATGGGAATATCCTTTCCGAATCATCAAAGAAAAAGCCCTTGACCAAGCAAGGGCTTTTTCAGTGGCCGCAGACTAGCTCCGGCCTATTCCTTCAGCATCTTTCGACGCTTAGGCAGCCTTCTTGCCAGCAGCCTTCGGGGCGGCAACAACGTTGGCGGCCTTCAGGGTGGCGTTGGTAGCAGCGGCAACGCTGGCTTCAGCAACTTCAGCAGCTTGCTTGGCAGCCTTGTTCAGACCTTCGTAAGCTTCGTTGGCCGACTTGATGGCGGTCTTGACAGCAGCGACGGCCACTTCGGAACCAGCCGGAGCGGAAGCCAGAGCCTTTTCGACCAAGCCGGAAACCTTGGCGTTGGTTTCAGCAACGTGGGTTTCAACTTCCTTGGCGATCTTGTCCTTGGTTTCGGCAGCGATGGAGATCACGTTGCGCGAATATTCCATGCCCTTCTCGATGGACGGGGAAGCCAGATCCTTCTGGATGGCGACGAAGGACTGGACATCCTTGGCACCCAGCAGGGTGGTCAGGTTGGACAGGGAGGATTCGAAAATGGAACGGGCAGCGGCCAGGTTCAACAGGGCCAGACGCTCGATGCCGTCGAAGGTGGTGTTGGCAAAGAACAGGGCAAAATTGACGCCGGACTTCGCGAAATCTTCGGGTTTGGTGAACATTGTGATTCTCCTGGGGTTGGGGTGATTTTTTTGCCGCACCATTTATGTTGCAGTGCAGCATGACTTCATTCTAACCGCAGTTCTTGAGTTGTCAACAATTTTTTGTGCACCGCACCATTCCCATCGGGCATGCCTGTGGCAAACGCCACCAAGATCAGCAATCGTCCGGGTCCAGCCCCAGTCGCTCGACGATTCCACTCATTGCCTCGGCCGCCCCGAGCGGCAAATAGTAATCGACGGTATCGCTGAGCTTTGTTCGCGCCGGATTAATTTCGACCGTTGGAATGCCACTGGCCGCGGCCAGCACGACCGGCTGGACGATATAAGGAAAGATGCTGGACGTGCCGATGCTGAAAACGATGTCGAAGCCCTCCTGAAAGGCTTCGATGAAACGATCCAGTTCATCCTCCGGCAAGGCTTCGCCAAAGAGTACGACCTTGGGGCGCAGCACCGCGCCGCAAGCCGGACACAGCGGCGGAACCTCGCGCTCACTCATGTCGGTCGCTGCCTCCTCATGGCTGCAGGCCGTACACATCAACTCCTGCAGGTTGCCGTGAATCTCGACGATCTCATGGCTCCCCGCCGCCCGGTGCAGGCCATCGACGTTCTGGGTGAACACCATGACCCGGTCGAGATGGCGCTCAAGGCAGGCAATTGCCCGATGCGCCGCATTCGGTTTGGCGCCACGGCAGTTTTCCTCAATCTGGATCAGGTATTTCCAGGTAATGTCCGGACGCATGGAAAACACTTCGCCGGATAGCGCATCCTCGATACGCAGGCCCTCGTCGGTCGTTTCACTGTCGTAGAGGCCACCGACACCCCGATAGGTCGGCAGGCCAGAGTCGGCCGAAATGCCAGCGCCGGTAATGAACAGGGCGCTCCGCGCATGTCGTAGCTGCTCGGCCACGGCATCGAGCACCGTATCGATCGGGGCAGAATGAGGCGTCATCGGGGCCATGGTTCCGGGATTATTGGATCAGAAACTTGGTAAACAAGACTTCCTTGATACCCGTTTTTTCGTCTTCGTCGATGACTTGGTTCGCCAACTCGATGATTTCCGCGATCAAGGCCTTCTTGCCTTCCAGTGTCCGCAGATTTGTCGACTCCTTATCGGAAAGCATCAGAATGATCTTGTGCTGAATCCGCGGTTTGTTGGCTGCCAGCAGATGTGCGGCCTCCGGCGAAGCGGTCTCGAAGACCAGGCCGAACTGCAGGTAGTTTTCCCGGCCTAGATTGACGGTGAAAATCATCGGCTCCGGGGCACCGCCAGCAGCACCGTGGTCACTGGCCAGCGTGGACAAGGGAAAGAGCAGCGGCAAGGCCATGAGCATGGACATCGCAAAAGCTTTGAGTATCCGTGAAGCGACGTTCATATCAGTCCTAACAATCCAAGGGGCAAAGCTGATTGGCCAATTCATGGCAACAGTAAATCGCTCAAAGTGGCGGTAGGCAAGGGATGCGGCAATATGTCGCATCCCCTGCGCATCATAAACTGGGTAGGATGGCGAAAACGCATTAGGGAGAGCGCCATGAATCAAAAACCGACTACCCAGAACCAGCCAGAAATGGCGTCCTTACTGCTTGGTGCTGGCTTTGCGCTCGCTTCGCTGATCATCCTGCCAGCCGTTGCCCAGCGCGTCGGCCTTGGTTCGGCCGTGACCATTGCCCTGCGCGGTGCCCTGATGCGGGCTTCAAACCGTTTTTGATCTGATCGCTGGCAAAGCGGCATCGTCACAGGCAGACTTTGCGTCTGCCTTTTGTTTTTCCGGACCATGAAAAAACTTGCCTTGATTGCCGTCGCCCTTGCGATGGCGTTGTTGCTCGGTTGCCAGCAGGCGCGCGATCCAAAATTGCCGGCCGGGGCCGATTTCGTGCTGCAAGCCGCCGACGGCCCGGTCGATTCCAAAGCCCTGCGCGGCAAGGTGCTACTGGTCTATTTCGGCTATACCAATTGCCCGGACATCTGCCCGGCCTCGCTTGCTGCTGGCGGACAGGCATTGAAGGCGCTGAGCAGCGAAGAGCGCAGCCGGGTCAAGCTGATCATGATCTCGGTCGACCCCGAGCGCGACACCGTCAAGCACCTGAAGGAATACACCGCCTTCTTTCATCCCGAAATGATCGGTGTAACCGGCTCTATCGAGGAGATTGCCGCGCTGGCCAAGGCATACGGCGCCGGTTACATGAAGCAGGCGAAGCGCACCGACGGCAGCTACGCCGTCGATCACACCACTTCGACCTATGTGGTCGGGCCGGATGGCAAACTGAGCAGCGTTCTTGAACTCGGCGCCTCGACCGACAAGGTGGTTGCTGCGGTCAGAAAACTGCTTTGATGCGACCGTCTAGCCTTGCCTTAGGTATGCTGGCCGTTCTGGTCACCGCATGTTTTTTAATTTTTGGACTTGTTTCCCGGTTGAGCGTGGAAGACGAACAAAAACTGAACGCCAACCGCGCACTGGTCGAAAAGCTCGGCCTGACCGACCTGGCGCTGTTCACCGAAGCCCGCTACACCCGCCACCCGACCCAGGCCGACCTGCATTCAGCCTTGCAGGATCACCCCGGTGCCTTCGATCATTTTCCCAGCGGCTCGCTGCT
>JAGTRV010000023.1 GCA_018262245.1 Pseudomonadota bacterium
GGCTCGCTGCTGCCTCCCCCGGCTTTACTGACCCAATCCCATGCGCATCTGGCTGGAAAAACAACGTCACCTGATTGATTTCACGCTGGCCTCGCTGGCCCGGCGCAAGACAAAGAATATCGGCCTGCTGCTGGCCTACACGCTGCTCGTCTTCGTGCTGGCCTCGCTGACGCTGTTCACCCATGCCCTGCGCAGCGAGGCGACCTACGTACTGGCCGGTTCGCCGGAAGTCATTCTGCAGCGCATGGTTGCCGGCCGCCACGACCTGATTCCGCCCGGCTATCTCGACAATATCGGCCGCATTCGTGGCGTACAGAAGAAGGAAGGCCGCCTCTGGGGCTACTACTACGACCCGGTGTTGAACGCCAACTACACCTTCATGGCACGGCCAGCCGACGAGGTCGCCGACGGCCACATCATGGTCGGCAATGCGCTGGCGCGCGAACGCGGCCTGGACAAGCACAACACCATTTCCTTCCGCTCCTATTCCGGCAAGCTGTTCACCTTCGAGGTCTCAGCCGTGTTGTCGCCGGATTCGGAATTGCTGTCGGCCGACCTGGTGCTGCTCTCCGAAAACGATTTCCGCAGTTTCTTCGAGTACCCGGCCGGGCATTACACCGACATCGCGCTGTCGGTGGCCAATCCGCAGGAAGTGCGCACGGTAGCCGCCAAGCTGGCGAGCGCGCTACCCGATTCACGGCCCATCCTGCGCGAGGAAGTCCTGCGTACCTACCAGAGCGTTTTCGACTGGCGCGAGGGCATCGTTCTCACGGTATTGGCCGGCGCCATCCTCGCCTTCGTCATCCTCGCCTGGGAGAAGGCTTCCGGACTGTCGGCCGAAGAAAAGCGGGAGATCGGCATTCTCAAGGCCATCGGCTGGGAAACCGGCGACGTGATCCGCATGAAAACCTGGGAAGGTCTGCTCATCTCGCTGACCGCCTTCCTGCTCGGCTTCATCGCCGCCTACGTACACGTCTTCCATTTCGGTGCGGCGATCTTCGAACCGGTGCTCAAGGGCTGGTCGGTGCTTTACCCGAAATTCCGGCTGGTGCCGACCGTCGATGGCCTGCAGATCGCCACGCTGTTCTTCTTCACGGTGTTTCCCTACACGGCGGCGGTGCTGGTGCCGATCTGGCGGGCGGCGATCACCGACCCCGATGCGGTGATGCGATGATCGAACTCTCCAACATCAAGAAGGCCTTCAACCAGAACCAGCCCAACGAATACTGGGCGCTGCACGGCATCGACCTGAGCATAGAAGCCGGCAAGGTCACCGCCTTCCGCGGGCCGAGCGGTTCGGGCAAGACTACCCTGCTGACCATCGTCGGCTGCCTGAGCCGGCCAACCAGCGGGCGCGTGCGTTTCAAGGGCGAGGATATTTCCGGACTGCCGGAGCGCTTCCTGACTGACATCCGCCGCCAGAGCTTCGGCTTCGTCTTCCAGCAGTTCAACCTGATCAAGGGCCTGTCGGCGCTGGAAAACGTCATCCTGCCGGCCTTTCCCACCGGGCGACCGCGCAGCGAACTGGTGGCGAAAGCGGGCGACATCTTCGATCAGCTCAAGCTCGGCCATCGCAGCGCCGCCAAAGTCGAATGGCTGTCCGGCGGCGAGCAGCAGCGCGTCGCCATCGCTCGCGCCCTGATCAACGATCCGGAAGTGATCATTGCCGACGAGCCGACGGCCAACCTCGACACCGCGCTGTCGAAGGAATTCATGGCCATCCTCGAAGGCTTCACGGCAGCCGGCAAGACGGTGTTGCTGACCAGCCACGACCCGCTGGTTGTCGAGTCGAGTGCCGTGCATCGCGTCGTCGGCATGCGCGACGGCCGGTTGACCGAAGCCTGATGCTTTTCCAGCCAGCCATCATCGCGCTGCTGATGGCCGCCGGCGTGGCGGTGCTGATGCTGCTCGCCGCAGCCCCCTTTGCCGTGCAGGTGATCCGCCACTGGGACATCCATAGCGGATCGGAGCGCCAACTGGCGCTCGAACGCCGCACCTACCTGTTCTCGACCTTGCTGTCCTTCGTCATGCTCGCCCAGCTGGCGGCCCTTCTGCTCTTCGTTTTCAACGCCGACCGGCTGTCGGTGATGTTCGTCGGCGCCATGTGCGCGGTCGGCACCCTTAACGTCAATGGCTACGGTTTTCCATCGCTGATCGCGCAGATGGCCGTATTTTTCCTGGCCGCCATGTGGCTGGCCATCAACCATGTCGATACCCAGGCTCGAGATTACCCGCTGGTCCGCATCAAGTACGCCTTGTTGCTGCTCCTGCTGCCCGTGCTGGCCATCGGTTTCTGGCTGGAATTCCAGTATTTCTCGGCCCTCAAGGCCAACGTGATCACCTCGTGCTGCGGCAGCATGTTCTCAGGGGAAGCCAAAACCATCGCCGCCGAAGCCTCCGGCCTCGAACCGCTGCCGGCGCTTTGGCTGTTCTACACCAGCATGGCCGCCGCCATCGGCGTAGCGCTGTGGCACTGGCGGCGGGCAAGCCGGGCCAGCGGTTATCTGCTGGCCCTGAGCAGCGCTGGCGGTTTCGTTGCCGCCATCACCGGCGTGCTGTCCTTCATTTCGCTCTACATCTACGAGCACCCGCACCACCATTGCCCGTTCTGCATCTTGAAACCGGAATACGACTACCAGGGCTACTGGCTCTACATTCCGCTTTTCGTCGCCACGGCGGCCGGGCTGGGCGCCGGCGCCACGCAGCCCTTCGCCCGAGTCCCCAGCCTGGCAAAAATCATCCCGGCCATTTCCAGCCGGCTTTCCGGGGTGACTGCGGCCGGCTATATTCTGTTCACTGCACTGGCTACCTGGTTTGTGCTGACCTCCAACCTGATCCTGATCGAACACTGAGATGCGCGTTTTTCTTCTGATCGCCGCCCTGCTCCTGTCGGCCTGCGGCAATGAGGTACCGAAGGCCAATATCAACATTGGCAGCATCGCCCCGACTTTCCAGGCCTTTGGCGCCGATGGCAGCGCCGTGCATTTCCCCGCAGCCTATTTCGGCAAGCCGCTGGTCATCCGCTTCTGGGCCGACTGGTGCAAGTACTGCGAAGGCGAAATGAAGGCCATTGAAATGGTCTATCAGGCCAACCGGGGCAAATTACAGGTGCTGGCCATCAACGCCGGGCAGGACAAGGCAACGATCAACGCCTTCATCAAGAAAATCGGCGTCACTTACCCGGCCCTGCTTGACGAAAATTCGGCCATTGCCCGCAGTTACGGCGTGGTTGGCCTGCCGACCACGTTCTTCATCGACGGCAAGGGCATCGTCCGGGGCAAGATCGTTGGCGAGGCCGATGAAACGACTTTCGCCCGCCATGTCCAGGAATTGCTGCAATGAGCGAGAACAAGGCCTGCGATCTGTGTAGCCTCGATGTCGGGGTCAAGCCCTTCATGCTGAACACGCCGGAAAAGCAATACCAGTTCTGCTGCGAAGGCTGCCGCGGGATTTTCGAGATGTTGCATGACATCAAGGAAACGCCGGTTCAGAATGACCAGAATCAATCGAACAAATCCTGAAAGGAAGCGCCATGATGACCGAAGAGATGATGAAGCAGATGCCGCACATGATGAGCACGGCAGGCCACATGATGACCAAGCCGATGGCCACCGGGGCGATGATGGCCGGGGCCGGCTTCGCTGCCGGCAAGGGGCTGCTCGGCCGGGCCGTGCTGCACAACCCGCTGGCCCTGCTGGCGGTCGGCGCTGCTGGAGGAATTGCCGCCGGCTTCCTTCTGTTCAAGTACCAGAAGGAAATCGTCGAGGGCCTGTCGAAGGCGACCGGCATGGGCAAGGATTTTGCGCTGCACCAGAAAGAAAACCTGAACGACCTGATGGCCGAAGCTCAGGACAAGATCGAGGGCAACCCGCCACCGGCCGCTCCGGCCAGCGAAACCCCGGCGGCCTGACGGAGGCCACATGACGCAATCTGCCGAACTGGCACAACGTATCGTCGTTTTGCACCGTGAGCCAGGCTACCTGCGCCTCGAACTGCCGGCCGAAATTTGCGGCAAGGTTGCCTTGACTGCCATCGAACAAGGCATGAAAACCCTGGCCGGATTGAGCAGTGCGGCGGTGGACCGAGGCTGGAAGCGGATTTCCATTCGCTACGATGCCCAGGCTTTGAGCCCGGCACAGGTTGCACGCCACTTGTTCAGCCTGTTGCCCGGTCTGCCGCTTGAGGCTGAAGCTGAAAGTAGCGCCGCTGAGCCGGAAGCCCCCCCATCCTTCAACCTGAACAACGGCATCCAGCCGCTGCTCGACAAACTCAAGGCGGTGATCATTCCGGCAGCACCGCCGCCGGAAAGATCGCTGCAGGCGCGTTTCCAACCGATGGTCGAAAGCGCCCTGACCGAGAAGGCAATCACCAATTTCTTCAACGACATCGTCGCCTTCTACCTGATCCGCGTGCATTGGGACCTGATTACCAAGCGCTGGCTGCAGAATCCCGTCGCCAACAGCAATGCCTGGCTGACCGTGTTCTATCTGGTCTTCCTGCTCGTCCGTTACCGCAAAACCAAGTGACCCGATGAAAAATTTCCGGATCGCCCACCGCCTGCGCCGCCGCCTGCGCGTGCTGGCGCCATCGCTCGAAAAAGAGCAGGAACGGTGCTACATCCTGGAAATCCTGCTACGCAAGCATCCGGCCATCAAGGAGGTACGTATCGTCGCCGACATCGGTTCCCTGGTCGTCGAATACGACCCGGTAGAGCTGCCGGAAGAGCGCCTGCTGGCAACGCTGGATGCCGTGCTCGGCAACCTGATCGCCGCACCGAAGGCAGCGCCGGTCGTTGCCGCGCCGGTCGACGGCCCGGTGCAGGAATGCTCGCTGGCCATTGAGGGCATGAGCTGCGCCTCCTGCGCCCTGCTCATCGAAATGAAGCTCAAGCGCGACCCGCGCGTGCGCTACACCTCGGTCAATTTCGCCGCCGAAACGGTGACGGTCAATGGCGTGATCGACCGTGATGGCGTGGCGAAAGTGGTCAGCGCACTCGGCTATGCAACGCGGCCGATGGATACCCTGGCCCAGCGCCGGCTGATCGTCGAGCGAGAGAAGGAACGCGTCGAGGAAGCCAGGAAACGCTTCATCCAGGCCGCCATCCTGACCGTACCGGTAATGATTTCCGGCATGGCCATGCACCGCTCGCCGGCGCTGCGCGTCATGGAGTTCGCGCTGTCGTCGGCCATCCTGTTCGGCAGTAGCAACAGCATTTTCCGCAAGGCCTGGATGCTCGCCAAGCAGGGCGAAGCCAACATGGACACGCTGATCGCGATCGGCGCCGGCGCGGCCTGGGCCTACAGCATCCCCGGTGTGCTGCAGATGCATCACCACGTCTATTTCGAGTCGGCCGCCGGCATCTGCACCTTCGTGCTGCTTGGCCGTTACATGGAAGAGCGAGCCAAGGGCAAGGCCGGCGAGGCGATCCGCAAGCTGATCGAACTCCAGCCCGAAACGGCGCAGCGCATCGAAGCCGACGGCACTGAATTCGAGGTAGCCATCGACAACGTGCAGATCGGCGACCGCCTGCGCGTGCGGGCCGGCGACAAGATTCCGACCGACGGCTGCGTGCTCGAAGGCGCTTCCTCGGTCGATGAGGCAATGATCACCGGCGAATCGCTGCCGGTGGCCAAAGCGGCTGGCGACAAGGTGATTGGCGGCTGCCTGAATGGCAATGGCAGTTTCATCATGTCCGTTACGGCGGTCGGCGGAGACACCGTGCTGTCCGGCATAGTCAAGCTGGTCGATCAAGCCCAAGGCAGCAAACTGCCGGTGCAGAAGCTGGCCGACCGCATTTCGGCCCGCTTCGTGCCGGCCGTTGGCGGCATTGCCGCGCTGACCTTCGCCGGCTGGGCGATGGCCGGCCACCCGGTGTCGCGGGCGCTGGCCCACTCGGTCGCCGTGCTGCTCATTGCCTGCCCTTGCGCGCTTGGCCTCGCCACGCCGACGGCGATCATGGTCGGCACCGGACAGGCCGCCAAGCGCGGCATCTATATCCGCAACGGTGAGGCGCTGGAAACGGCAGCCAAGCTGACCACCGTCGTTTTCGACAAAACCGGGACGATCACTGAAGGCAAACCGGTCGTCACCGACACCTTTATCCTGTCCGGCATGAGCGAGGCCCGTCTGGCCAGACTGATTGGTGCTGCCGAAGCTGGTTCCGAACATTTTCTGGCGCGGGCGCTGGCCGACTGGAGCCGACCGCGCCAGAAAGATGCACTGACTGCCGAATCCTTCGCCGCGCACCCGGGTCGCGGTGTGACCGCGCAGGTCGACGGACTGGATGTGGTCATCGGCAACGCGGCACTGCTCGACGAAATGGGCGTGGCCTACGCGCCGCTCGCCGACGAGGCACACCGCCTGGCCGAACAGGGCAAGACGCCCGTCTTTGCTGCAGTAGATGGCCATCCGGTGGCCATTTTCGCGATTGCCGACCAGGCACGCCAGGGCGCCAGGGAAGCCATCGCCCTGCTCCATCGCCTCGGCCTGAAAACCGTGATGGCGACCGGCGATCTGGACGCCGTCGCCAGCCACGTCGCCCGCGAGGTCGGCATCGACCATGTGCTGGCCCGCTGTACCCCGGCCGACAAGCTGGCGGCCATTCGCCAGTTGCAGGAAGCCGGTGAAAAGGTTGGCATGATCGGCGACGGCATCAACGATGCGCCAGCGCTGGCTGCTGCCGACGTCGGCTTCGCCATTGGCGGCGGCGCCGACATCGCCGTCGAGTCAGCCGACATCACGCTGGTCGGCGGCGACATCGCCCGCGTCGCGGCCGGTATCGATCTTTCCCGCCGAACCATGGCGATCATCCGCCAGAACCTGTTCTGGGCGCTCGGCTACAACGTAATCGCCATTCCGGTCGCGGCGGCAGGCCGGCTCAACCCGATGATCGCTGCCGCCGCAATGGCGATGAGCTCAACCTCGGTCGTCGCCAACTCCCTGCGCCTGCAGCGCTGATCCTTGAGCGCCACCCGGATGGATGGCAGTCGTGCAGGGCAAATGCAGGAGTCTTTCAGAACCCAGGTCTTCTGCCCCTCAGGAGGCTGCCTGCTGCGCCTTGCGCAACAGGCGCTCCCGGTCGTTGCCATAACGACGCACAACGCTGCCCGCCATTTCTTCAAACGAAGCGCTGATGGCCACGGCAAAGCTGGCTAATTCGCCGCCGTAGCTTTGCTTCGCCAGCAAAGCGGCTTCCCGATTGGCAAACGACACCTTGCTGACAGGCGTCATCACGCCACGCAGATCGCTGCCGATCAGATAGGTCGCAGCGGCGGCCTCAATGAGCGGCTTCGGATCGCTCGCCGCGCCGAAATCCGGGGCGTAGATCGTCAGGAAACCACGCCGCCGTTCCCGCAGCATGCATTCCGCCGCACAATGCACCGAGCACGTCCCCTGGGCCTGCCCGTCGCCGTAATGCAGCAGGTGCCGTGAATAATGGAACTTGCGGCGATCCATGTTGCAGATGACGCAGCGCGGATATTTTTCCAGCTCATCCGTCAGCGGCGCCGGACCCCCCAAGGGCACGGATACCCCATCGGCACCAAATACAAGTTTGCTGACGATCAGGGTCGGCAGCAGCAATACCAGCTTACGTCGATTCACGAAATGCTCTCCGATCATTTGCCAGGTAACGAAAATAGGCCGACTACGCTGTGGCAGCCAACCCATCCCGAACTCAGTAACGCACTCGCAGCGTCAGCGCGAAGTTTCGCGGGTCGCCGTAGTAATTGTAGGTATTGGTTCCACCGAGGCGCGTGTAATAGGTCTTGTCGAAGATGTTGTTGGCCGACAGCGTGACCGCCACATCGCGACTCAGGTTGTAGCCGATCTGGGCATCATAAACGGCATAGAAGTTCTGTTCCCGCGCAGCGACCGTCGAAGTGGCCGTTCCGCTGGCCGACTGGGAGGCCCCGCGGAGGCCGAAGCCGAGACTCAGCCCTTCCAGTTCGCCCTGGCCAAAGCGGTACTTGTTCCACAATTTGAATTGCGTCTTGGGGTACCAGAGACTGACCGGCTGCCCCTGGCGCGTGGCATCCTTCAGGAACTCGGTATCGAGGCGCGTGTAGCTGCCCGAAATATCCCAGCCTTGCGCCGGCCGCCCGACCACCTCGACCTCCCAGCCCTTGCTTTCGAGTTCTCCGGCCGCAATGTAGTAGCCGGGATTGTTGGCATCGGCAAAGGCGCGATTCTTGTCCCGGATATTGAACACGCCGAGGTTGACCGCCAACTTGCCATCGACCAGCTCCGTCTTGGCGCCCACTTCGTACTGCCGCCCGACCCGGGGTTCCAGAACGGTGTTATCGACCTGTTTGCTGGTCTGCGGCGCGAAGATATCCGAGTAGCTGGCGTAGAGCGTCAGGTACTTGTTCACGTCGTAGAGCAAGCCCGCATACGGCGTAAATTGGCCGGTTTCACGCCCGCCTTGCGCCCAGTTGGTCGGCGTCGGGTTGGGGGAAATGGTGCGCGACTTATAGTTGTAATCGGACAAGCGGCCACCGAGAACGACGGTGACCGGATCGACGACGCTGAGACGCAACTGGCCGTAGAAACCGGATTGCGTCGTTTCATTTTCGCTGCCCGTTGTGTAGATGACGTTGGGCTCGACGACCGCCGGCGGGTCGGACAACAGGATGTTATTGACGCGAAGATAGCTGCTGCCCGGGGAGGATGCATTGGCGCCCACGCCGTGGCTGAAGAAGTTGGAGTAATTGGCCCCCAGCATCAGGTTATGGCGCCGGCCAAACAGTTGGAATGGACCGGCGGCATAGACATCCACGTTATCCATGTCGTATTCGTAGTCGAACTCGCGACGGATATAGCTGGAAATCACGCTGTTTGCCGGGTTCACGCCATCGGCCGGATAGGCATCCTTGAAGAACTGGGTTTGCTTGCGGCGCAGCACACGGCCAGTCACGGTCCAGCCGCTGTCGAACTTGTGCGTCAGGTCGGCCCCGAGATCGGTCGTATTCCACTCCATGCGCCCCCAGTCCGGATAGGGGTTGAAGGAGCGGTCGACATTGAGGAAGCGTCCGTTGGTATAAGCCGGCAAGCCGCTGAAAGCCGACGAGTTGTCCTGCTGGTGGGCAACATAAATACTCGCCGTTGTGGATGGCGTGATGTCGTAATCCAGCGTACCGAATGCCAGCCATTTCTCGGTATGAACACGATTGAAGACATAGTCGCGATCGACATAGGAGAACACGGCCCGGCCGCGCAGGCGGCCATCCTGCGCCAGGCCGCCGGTCACATCGGCCTCCAAGCGATTGTTGTTCCATGAGCCCGTCGAGGCCAGAAAGCGGCTGGCGAACTCCTTCTCGGCGCGCTTGCGAACGAAATTGACTGTTCCCGAAATAGCCCCCGAACCCTGGACGAAACCCGAAGGACCGCGCAACACCTCGATGCGTTCATACATGGCCAAGTCAAACTGCTGGTAGCCCGACAAGGGCAAGGTCGAGGGCGCGCCGTCGAATTGAACGTCGAGCGCCGCCCCTCGCGAGTGGTACTGCCCCTGCGAAATATCGTTGGCGATGGCCTGAACCCCGGGCATCTGCGACATCGCATCCCAAACGGTAACCATGTTCTGATCGTCCATCTGCTCCCGGGTCAGAACGGAAACGGAGTTGGGAATCTCGCGCAGGGTGAGCGGCATCTTCCCGGCCACGCTAACCTTGTCCGCCTTGTAGCTGCGTTCCGGCGTCGCGGTTACCGTAACCTCGCCCAGCACATTGGGTGCCCCTTCTGCTGGCGGCCGCTTCTGGATGGCGTAGGTTGCCTTGCCGGTCGACACGGCCTGAAAACCGCTCCCCGATAGCAGCTTGCCGAGTGCTTCGTCAGCTGAATAGCTGCCGCGTAGCATCGAGGCCTGCTTGCCCTTGAGCGCATCGGCATCGAAGAGAATCTGGATGCCGCCCTGTTTGGCCAGCGCGGTCAGGGCACTGCCCAGCCCTTGTGCCGGCAGGTCGAATGATTTGCTCTGGGCGAAAGCGCTGCCGGCCCAGATAGCCGATACGAGCAGCGCGAGGTGAAGCGGTCTTGGCATTGCGTGTTCCCCTATTTTTTCGTTGGTATCTCTGCTTAAGACGAAAAATTTCGGGGAACCCTGACATCGACCCGCAAAAAAATTCAGCGCTGGCGGATCAAGGTCTCTTCGCTCCGCTCCTCGAGGCGTAGCGGCAAGACAGCAACCAGGGCTTGCAGCAGCCCTTTCCGGTCGACCTGTTCGAATACGCCGCTGACTCGATAGCTACCCAGACGCGGATCGGCCAGCACGGCCGGACGAGCATTGTGGCGATTGATTTCCTCAATCACTTCGTCAAGCGGCGTTGCCTCAAAAACCCAGCGCCCCTCCCGCCAGGGGGGAACGGCATCGGCCACTTTGGGCCATGGCAAGGCACGGTCGGCGGCAAGATAGTCCAGTTGCTGACCCGCATTCACGCGCCGAGCCTTGCCGCCAGCATCCAGCGTCACCTCGACGATCCCCTCCTGAACCGAAACCCGGGCAGAATCGTGGCGGACATACAGGTTGAAAGTGGTACCGATATCGCGCACCGTCGCGCCGGCCGCCCTGACTTCGAAAGGACGCAGGCCGGCCGCGACCTTGAACTGTACCTGGCCATGCAGCACGACCACCAGCCGACGCCAGGGCGAATAGTCGATCAACAATTGGCTATCGGCATCGAGTTCGGCAATCGTGCCGTCGTCGAGCACTTGCTGGCGAATCTCGGCCACCTTCGTTTCGATCTGCCCTTCACTGCTGAGCATGGCGTGGAAGCTAGCCACAGTCGCCAGCGAGATCAGGAGCAGCGCAGTCAGAACCGACGTTGTACGCCGGCGCCGGTTACGGTGGCGCAGGTTGTCGAGCCCGCCCCACAAGCGCTGGATGGTCAGGTATTCATGCCGATGGATCTCGTTGGCATTCAGCCATTGCTGAAAATCGCCGTGCGCCCCCTCTTCGTGGCCGGATTCCCGCAGGCGAAGAAACCAGCCTGCCGCCTCCTCCGCAATGCGGTGTTTGACCTCCGTTTCCAGACTGTCCGTCTTCACGCCGGCATGACCCTGAAACGCAGGAAAACCAGCGCCCGAACCAGGTGTTTTTCGATCGCGTTCACCGTGACGCCATATTCGCTCGCCAGTGCTTTTTGCGAGATGCCATCGAACTTGTGACGAACAAACACTTCCCGGCACTTGGCGGGCAGTTCATCAATGGCCCGGCGCAGACAATCGAGTTGCTGGCGGGCGATGGCATAGCGCTCGGGGCCCGGCTCATCTGAGGGCAAATCGCTGCAACTCTCCAGATCGACGGTCTGCGGCGTCGATAATCGATGCGACCGCAGGTAGTCGATGGCCAGATTGCCGGCGATGCGGAACAGAAAGGCACGCTGATTGGCAACCGGGGCAGTTGGCACAGCCACCAGATAGCGAACGAAGGTTTCATGTGCCAGCTCGGCAGCCACTTCGATGCAGGCCAGTCGGCGCACCAGAAAACGACGCAGTTCACCGATATGCTCGATGTAGAGGGTCGTAATGGCGGATGACATGCGAGGGGCTTGGCTGGCAGATGAATTGGCGCCGATTCTAGAGGCTTTCCCATGCTCAGGCGTGCGGCCAATTGCCGCAGGCTGCCCTGTCCACCAGGCTGCATGCGACACCATGACGCATTCCAAATTCATAAAAACACTCTATGATCCCCAAGCGTTCTAGAAACCGCCCGCCGCAAATGGGCATTCTCCCTTTGCCCCCGCCCCCAGCGGGGTTTTTTTTGGCCGATCCGTGCGAGAAATGGCCAAGTCGCATCCAGATCAAGGCGGACCTCCCGGTATTTGCTAGACTGCCCGGACCCGCCTTTCGACTCTCCCACCGGACTCCATGGACCATAGCCACCACCACGCCATTGCCGAATTTTCGTACTGGCTTGCCTTCATGACCGGCCTGCTCGGCAGCGGACATTGCCTGGGCATGTGCGGCGGGCTGGTGTCCGGTTTTTTCATGAAGCTCGGCGCCAAGGGGGTATGGCCCTATCTGGCTTATCACGGGGCACGGGTCGGGATTTATACCGTGGTCGGGCTGATTGCCGCTGCGATCGGTGCGGTACTGGTGTCGACTGGCCAGTTCGGCAAATTACAGGGCGTGCTGCAAATCGTTGCCGGGTTCGTCGTCATCCTGCTCGGCCTGGATCTGCTCGGTGTTTCCCCCCTCCGCAACCGCCTGGGCTTCGCACCCATCGCCTGGCTGCGCAAGCAGTTCACGCTGGCTGTGCAGAAAGGCCCGGTCGTTGGCGCACTGATTGGTGGCGCGATCAACGGCCTGATGCCCTGCTCGATGACCATGGCGATGGCCGTCAAGGCCACCACCGCACCGTCGGTGCTGGAAGGCGGCCTGCTGATGCTGGCCTTCGGCGCCGGCACCCTGCCCTCGATGCTCTCCGCCTCCTTCCTGTTCGGCAAGTTGGGGCCGAAGCTGCGCGGCTGGTTGTTGAAAGGTGCCGCGCTGTTCGTCATTGCCCTGGGCATATCGACGCTCTGGCAGGGGGTCCGCTATTACGCGATCATGCGCAACCTGCTGGGCTGAGTGCGACACTATGTCGCAGGCCGGGCACATCACTGAGCGCTAATATTTCACGGCCAAAAATAGCGATAGGGAGAACAACATGAAACGCCGTGACCTGCTCAAGATTTCCGCCCTGGCGGGCATCGCCTCCGTCTCGACCCAAGCCGCAGCCAATACCGCCTGCACCACCGACAGCACGCCGAACCAGTTCATTCCCAAAAAACCAGCCGATGCCAAGCCGCTGGAAAACGAATTCGAGAAATATCCGAAGTGCCCGTATTGCGGCATGGATCGCAAGGAACATCACCGCACCCGGATGCTGGTCCAGTACGCCGATGACCTGACCGACGGCACCTGCTCCATCCACTGCCTGTCACTCAGCCTTGGCGTCAACATCGATCGCGAACCGAAGAACATCTGGGGGCCCGATTACGGCTCCCCCCTCGAACCGCGCCCGCTGACGCCGGTCGACAGCATGGTTTACCTGATCGGCGCCGACCTCAAGCATGCGATGACCCGGCGCAGCAAGCATTCCTTTGCCTCGCCGAGCACCGCCAAGGAATTTCAGGCCAAGCATGGCGGCGCGCTGGGCAACTTCAACGACGCGCTGCGTGAGTCCTACGTCGATATGGCGTCCGATGTCGCCATGATCCGCAAGATGCGCGAAGAGCGGCGCAAGCGTGCTGCAGAAATGAAGAAGGGCTAATGCAGCGCCGCACGCTTCTCGGTCTCGGGCTGGCGCTCTGCGTCAGCCTTGCCTTTGCCCAAAGCTCGCCCAAACCTGGCGCCAAGGATCTATGCCCGGTCTGCGGCATGCTGGTCTCCAAATACCCGAACTGGGTGGCTGTCGTAACCTGGAAGGATGGCCATGCTCATTTTTTCGACGGCGCCAAGGACATGTTCAAGTTTCTCAATGACCTGAACAAGTTCGCCCCCGGCCACAACAAGGAAAACATTACCGGCATCTACGTCACCGATTTCTACAACCTCGAGCGCATCGATGCGCGCACGGCCTATTTCGTCAGTGGCTCAGACGTGCTCGGCCCGATGGGGCATGAGTTTGTGCCGCTCGCCAACAAGGCTGATGCGGATGACTTCTTGAAGGATCACAAGGGCAGGAAAATCCTGCCCTTCGAACGGATCACGGCCGGCATGGCGAACGGACTGGACAGCGGTCGTTTCGAATAAGCCTTGAGCTTCCGCGGGGAGCGCTACAACCCCTGTGGCTCCAAGCGCAGCCAGACGGTAAAACTGGCCCCACGCTCGGGTCCGCTTTCAGCACTGATTTTCCCACCATATCGCTCGACCAGCGCCTGGCTGACCCACAAGCCCAGGCCATTGCCGCCCGGCTTCTTGGCGGTGAAGAAGGGTTTGAACAGCTGTGCCAGATCGGCCTCGCTGATCCCCGGACCGGAATCGCTAACCACCAGGCGAATGCCGAGCGGCATGTCAGCTTGGTCCCAGTCCTCGACGGCAATTTTTAGCACCCCGCCCTCGGGCATGGCCTGGATGGCATTGACGAACAGGTTGATGATCACTTGCTGCAACTCGTTCTTGTTGCAGAGGATCTGCCGCGTCGAATCAATATGCTGCTCAATGGCGATATCGCCCTTGTTCAGCAAGTGGCGCACCAGCAGCAGACAATCCTGGATCAGTTGGCCGGTCTCGACCGGTTCGAGATAGCCGACATAATCCTGCGGCCGGGCAAACTGGAGCAGTTTGGCGACAATCAGGCGGACCCGCTGAACCTGGTCGTGGATCAGCTTGATCTCCTGTGCCACTGGCTCGGCCTGTGGTCCGAGCACATCGCGCAGCACATCGAGGTTGCCCTGGATGACGGCAATCGGATTGTTGATCTCGTGAGCAACCCCGGCCGTCAGTTGGCCGATGGCCGCCAGCTTTTCGTTCATCACCAGTTGCGATTGGGCTGCTTTCAGATCAGCGACCGCCTGTTGGAGTTCAGCCGTGCGCTCGGCCACCTTGGCATCGAGCGACGCCCCCCAGCGTTTCAGCGAATCGGCCTGAGCCTGCAACTGGTCGAGCAGGCGGTCGAAATGGGCGGCAACCACGCCGAGCTCATCCTGACTTTCCACAATGCCAACCCGCGCATCCGGGTTACCGTGTTCGATGGCATGCATCGTCGCGTGCATGCGCTCGATCGGCTTGAACACCCGGCGGGCCGAAACCACGGCAAAGGCACCGGCGACCAGCATGGCAAGAATGAACAATCCGGCCACCGCAGCAAAGGCCTGCATGCGGGCCGTCATGAACGGGCCTTCGAGAAAGCCGACATAGAGCATGCCGATCCGTCGCTGCCGGCCATCGAGCAAGGGTTCATAGGCCGAGACATACCAGTCGCTGACGACGAAGGCGCGGTCGAGCCAGGTTCTGCCCTGGCCGATGACCGTATCGTGCACCACCGCCGAGACCCGGGTACCAATCGCCCGGGTATCACCAAACAGCCGGACATTGGTGGCAACCCGGACATCATCGAGGAACAGGGTCGCCGTGCCGGCGCTACCAAAGGGCAAGGCGCCTTCCGGATAAACGATGGCATTCATCTGATCAATGAAATCGAGGTTCTTGTTGAGCAGCACACCGCCCTCCAGAACGCCGATCAGCCGGCCATTCGAGCCGTAGACCGGCGCTGCCGAATGGACCACCAGACCGCGCGTTTCAAGCTCCCGATTATCCGGCCGGGCATTGGCGGTGGCCAGCAATGGCGTTTTGGCACGCGCCGCCAGCGCCGGATTAATCGAACCCAGCTGCTCGCTGGAAAACACCTCGGTTTCAGTCCCCGCCTTGCCTCCCAGCGCAGCGGCGATCACCGGCCACAGGCGGGCATCCTGTTTGCCGCGTTCGATATCCAGAAAATGAAGGAAATCAAGCTTTTGCTCAAGCTGGGTCGAACCAAGCAATTTAGCCACATTGGCCGCGTTGTTCTCCGCATTGCTCTTTTTTCCCCGGCCAAGCGCCCGCGCCAGCCGTTCAGAATCGGCCAGGCTGGTGACCGAACGGCCAACCCCTTCCGCCACCCGTTCGAAATAGCCGTGGGCGACGGAGAGGTCGCTGCGCACCTTGGTCACCAGCAGCTGGTCGAAATAGTTGCCGCCCCAGTAGGCCAGCGCCAGCATGATCAGCGGCAGCACCACGCCGAGCGGCACCAGCGCCAGCAAAAGCAGGCGCGTGCGAATGGAACGCTGGTCAGGCGTGGTCAGAGCCCCCAGGCCTGACATTTGCGGTCCATGGTCTTGCGGGAAATACCGAGGCGCCGGCTGGCTTCTGACTTATTGCCCTCACAGGCCGCCAGCACGGCAAGAATGTGGCGTTTTTCAACGGCCTCCAGCGTTTCGTCGCTTCCCGCTGTGACGTTGATACCCATTTCCGGTTCCGGCCCGATGTCGAACCAGCCGAGAATCAGCGAACGCTCGACCAGATTGCGTAATTCACGGACATTGCCCGGCCAGTCGTAATCGGCCATTCGCGCCAGCGTGCGTGGATTGAGGCCAAGCGGCGGCACGCCAAGGTTGGGCGTGAGCTGGGCCATGAAATGCTCGACCAGCAGCGGAATATCCTCCGGCCGCTCGCGTAGCGGCGGCAGCGTGACCTCCAGCACCTGCAGTCGGTAGTAGAGATCCTGTCGAAAGCGCTGGGCGGCCACCTCGGTTTTCAGATCGCGGTTGGTGGCCGCGATCACCCTGACATCGACCGCCACTTCCTGCTCCGAGCCGACCGGCCTGATCCGGCGTTCTTCCAGCACGCGCAGCAGCTTGGCCTGGGCGGCGGATGGCAATTCGGAAATTTCGTCCAGGAAGAGCGTACCGCCCCGGGCGTAATAGAACAGGCCTTCGCGGTTTTGCTGCGCCCCGGTATAAGCCCCCTTGATGTGACCAAACAGCTCGGACTCGATCAACTCGGCGGAAATGGCGGCGCAATTGACTGGCACAAAAGGTCCGGCCGCCCGCTGGCTCATCCGGTGCAAGGCACGGGCAGCCACTTCCTTGCCCGTACCGGATTCGCCGCTGAGCAAAACGGTCGCCGACGTCGGTGCAATGCGCTTCAGGCGCTCGCAGACCTTGATCATCAGGTCGGACTGCCCGACCACCCCTTCGATATCGACCGCATGCGTGCTGACTTCACGACGCAGCACAAAATTTTCGCGCGCCAGCGACGAGCGTTCGAAGCAACGCTGGATGGCATTCAGGGCCAGCGCCAGCGAGAAAGGTTTTTGCAGCAGATCGGCGGCACCGGCCCGCAGGGCGTCGATAGCCGTATCGAGATCGGCATAGGCAGTCATCAACACGACGTCACCGGCATAACCATCCTGGCGCAGCTCGTGCAGCCAGTCGATGCCGGAACAGCCGGGCAAAGCAATGTCGAGCACGATCAGATCGTAACGGTTACGACTCAACATGGGCCGCGCGGCTTCGACAGTGTCGGCGCAGTCAACCAGGCCACAGCGCGAACTCAAGGCCCGCTGCAGGAAACTGAGCATCCCCGGTTCATCATCAACAATCAGTACCGAATACTGCCGCCAAGGCGCCTCGCGTTCGCCGACCAAGCTTTCTTCCATGTCTCCGCCAATCACTGTTTTCAACGACAATTTTCGCATGCATTACCGACGAGTGCGCCGGACAATTTGTCCATGCGCCCCGGGACAAAATGACGCATTTCCCAGCTGGCATGCCGCCTCGATCCATTGAATTCGTCTTCCTGGCGCTGGCCCTGCTTTTGCTATCGACAGAAACGGCTATCATGCTGCCTGCGGTCTGTGTACCGCATCGAATGGTTGGCGCCTCGGCGCCTTGTAAGCTGCCGTGACATCCGCACGGCGGCGGTTGCTGGAAAAATCGGAGTACAACATGAGCTTTTCTTCCCTGCGCCGCGCGGCGCTCAAGGGCGCGGTTGCCTGCGCTTTCGCTGCATCCATTTCTGCCGCCCTGCCGGCCCTCGCTTCCGACGCAGTCCTGCGCGTCTCGGCCATTCCGGACGAAGCACCAACCGAACTGCAACGCAAGTTCGCCCCGCTTGGCAAATACCTCGAAGCGCAGACCGGCATGAAGGTCATCTTCACGCCGGTATCCGACTACGCTGCGGTGGTCGAATCGCTGGCCACGAAGAAGATCGACCTCGCCTGGCTCGGCGGCTTCACCTTCGTGCAAGCCAAGATCCGCACCAACGGCACGGCCATCCCCATCGCCCAGCGCGAGGAGGATGCCAAGTTCACGTCCAAGTTCATCACCGCCGACCCGAGCATCAAGTCGCTGGCCGATCTCAAGGGCAAGACCTTCGCTTTCGGCGCCCCGTCATCGACCTCGGGCAGCCTGATGCCACGCTTTTTCCTGCAGCAGGCCGGCCTGAATCCGGAAAAGGATTTCAAGAACGTCGCCTTCTCCGGCGCCCATGACGCCACCGTTGCCTTCGTCGCGGCAGGCAAGGCTGAAGCTGGCGTATTGAACGCCTCGGTCTGGGACAAGATGGTCGAGGCCAAGAAGGTCGATACCGACAAGGTCCGCGTCTTCGCCACCACCCCGCCCTACTTCGACTACAACTGGACGGTCCGCGGCGACCTCGACCCGGTGATCATCAAGAAACTGACCGACGCTTTCCTGAAGCTCGACCCGGCCAACCCGGAACACAAGGAAATTCTCGCCCTGCAACGTGCTGCCAAGTTCATTCCGACCAAGAAGGAAAACTACGACGGTATCGAAAAGGCCGCCCATTCGGCCGGCTTGCTGAAGTAAGTCAGGCATGAGTTTCAGGCTGAACGGCGTGGGCTTGACCCACGCCAACGGTTTTGCCGCGCTGAAAGGCATCACGCTGCTGGCGGAGAAAGGCGAGCGCATCGCCCTGATCGGCCCGTCCGGCGCTGGCAAGACCTCGCTGCTATCGGTGCTCGGTACAGCGCTGGAGCCGACTGATGGCCTGGCGGAAGTTTTCGAATTTGATCAGAATTTCTGGGACACCTCAGCAATCAAGGCATTACGCGCCCGTATCGGCACCGTCCACCAATCGCCACCGATTCCCGGCCGGCAACGCGTCGTGACGGCCGTTCTGGCTGGCAAGCTTGGCCAGTGGCCAGCCTGGAAGTCCTTGGCCTCGCTGGTTTATCCGCTCGATATCCCCGGAGCCCGTGCCGCGCTCGAACGTGTCGATCTGGCCGACAAACTGTTCGCCCGCTGCGACGAACTCTCCGGCGGACAGTTGCAGCGTGTCGGCATCGCCCGCGTGCTTTACCAGCAGCCGGAACTGATCCTTGCCGACGAACCGGTTTCCGCCCTCGACCCGGCACTGGCGCTGGCCACCATCCGCCTGCTGACGGCCGATGCCGAGGCCTGTGGCGCGACGCTGGTCGCCAGTCTGCACGCCGTCGACCTGGCGCTCGGCAACTTCCCGCGCATCGTCGGCGTCAAGGCCGGCCGTATCGCCTTTGATCTGCCCAGCGAGAGAGTTACCGTGCCAATGCTGCATGAGCTGTACGCCAGCGAAGGCGAGCAGTTGCCCATCCAGGCGCACGAACCGCATTTCCTGTCGCAAGCCCCTGCCAATGATGCAGCGACGCGGGCGAAATGCTGCTGAATCCAGCCAACCGCGACCCTGCTGCTCGTGGCCGCCTGATCGGCGCACTGGCAACGCTCGTCATCCTCTGGCCATTATTCCAGGCCGCCGAGGTCAAGCCGGGCGCCCTGTTCGATAGCGGCAATCTGAAGGTCATCGGCAACTTTCTTGCGGCCTTCCTGCCACCGGAAACCGGTGCCGAATTCCTTGGCTATCTCGCCAAGGCGACGCTGGAAACACTGGCCATCGCCACCGCCGGCATGGCACTCGCCTTCCTGATTGCCGTGCCGATGGCTTATCTCGCCACTGGCGCCGGGCGCGAAAAACCAACCCTCAACCCGATTACCCGCAGCCTGCTGACCATCCTGCGCGGCATTCCCGAACTGGTCTGGGCGCTTGTTTTCGTCCGCGTCTTTGGTCTTGGCCCAGCGGCCGGCGTGCTGGCGCTGGGACTGACCTACGGCGGCATGCTGGCCAAGGTTTATGCCGAAATCCTCGAATCGGTCGATGCTGCCCCGGCCCGGGCGCTGCGCCACAGCGGTGCCAGCCGGCTGCTGGCCATTCTCTACGGCCTGATTCCGCAGGCCTCGAAGGAACTCGCTTCCTACACGGTCTATCGCTGGGAGTGCGCCATCCGTGCCTCGGTGGTCATGGGCTTCGTCGGTGCCGGCGGCCTTGGCCAGTTGATGGATCAGGCCATGAAGATGCTCAATGGCGGCGAAGCGGCGACCATCCTGCTTACCTTCATGGGGCTCGTCTTCTCGGCCGACGGCCTGTCGGGCTGGCTGCGCCGGGCGCTCGACACGCCGCCAGCGAATCATGCCTCCCCTTTCGGCTGGCGCAGCATCGGCCTGCTCGTCACGCTGTTCGCTTCAATCGTTGCCAGCTTCCAACTGCTCGACATCGGCTTTGGCGAACTTTTTTCAGCCGAAGCAGCCCATTCCATCGGCGAATTCATCGCCGGTTTCTTCCCGCCCGACCTTTCCGCAGAGTGGCTGGCCAAGGTCGCAAAGGGCATCTGGGAAACACTGGCCATCTCGGTCGTTGGCACGCTGCTGGCGGCCATCGCCGGCCTGCTGTTGGCGCTGCCGAAATGGCGGGCGCCGTTCAGCTTCATCCTCAACTCACTGCGCTCAGTGCCGGAGCTGGTCTGGGCGACGATCACCGCCCTTGCCGTCGGCCTCGGCCCCTTTGCCGGTGCGCTGGCGCTGGCCCTGCACACGGCCGGCGTGCTTGGCCGCCTCTACGCCGAAGCGCTCGACAATGCGCCGCCCACACCCGGCAAGGCCCTGCGCCTGGCCGGCGCACCGGGCGGCTTCGCCTTCCTTTACGGCACGCTGCCCGGCGCGGCACCGCAGCTGATCGCCTATACGCTGTACCGCTGGGAAATGAATATCCGGATGGCCGCCATCCTCGGCTTTGTCGGCGCCGGCGGCCTTGGCCAGCTGCTCTATTTCGAGCTTTCGCTGTTCCATCATGCGCAAGCCTCGACCGTGATCATGGCCATGCTGTTGCTGTCGATTGCCGTCGATCAGGCCAGCGCCTGGCTGCGCCAGCGGATGCGCTGACCGCTCGCCCCACCCGGCAGACCGGCGTATATTTCGCCCCTTGCCGCGACCGCCACCCGGCGCCCTAACCTGCTCCTGCTCCAAGACCATGCCGCTCCCGACCTACGATCCCGCCGACTACCCTATCCAGCTTGCGACCAAGGTCGCCCATTTCGAGCAAAACTTCGCTCCCTTCGGCGTTGCAAATACGGCCATACATGCCTCCGCGCCGCTGCATTACCGGATGCGCGCCGAGTTCCGCATCTGGCACGAAGGCGACGATCTCAACTACGCGATGTTCGATCCGGCCGATCCCAAACAACCGATCACCCTCGAAACCTTCCCGCCGGCCGCCGAATCGATTTGCCACCTGATGCCGCGCCTGCGCGACAAGCTCCGGGGCAACGAGAGCCTGCGCCGCCGGCTGTTCCAGGCCGATTTCCTGGCCACGCTGAGCGGCGAAATGCTGGTCACCTTGATCTACCACCGCCAACTCGACGAGGCTTGGGAAGCTGCGGCCCGTGAAATGGCGGCCGAACTCGGCATCGGCCTGATCGGCCGCAGCCGGGGTCAGAAAATCGTCCTCGACCGCGACTGGGTGCTCGAAGGCTTCGAACTGAACGGCCGGCAGCTCCGTTACAAGCAGGTCGAAGGCAGCTTCACCCAGCCCAACGGCGGGGTCAATCGCCAGATGCTGGGCTGGGCCTGCCAGCAAGCCGCCGGGTTTGGCGGCAACCTGGTGGAGCTTTACTGCGGCAACGGCAATTTCACTATCGCGCTGTCGCCGCTATTCGAGCGCGTACTGGCCACCGAAGTCAGCAAATCGTCGGTCCATGCCGCCCAGTACAACCTGGCCGCCAATCAGGTCGAAAACGTCGCGCTGGTTCGCATGTCGAGCGAAGAATTCAGTAATGCCCTGGCTGGCCGCGAAGAATTCCAGCGCCTGAAGGATATCGATCTCGAACCCTTCCACCACGCCACCTTGTTCGTCGATCCGCCACGCAGCGGGCTGGATGCCGTCACACTCGAACTCGCCCGTGGTTTCGACCGTATCCTGTACATTTCCTGCAATCAGGAAACCCTGCGGGAGAATGTCATCGCGCTGCAGGACACCCACGAAATCAAAGCTTCAGCCGTGTTCGACCAGTTCCCCTACACACACCATCTGGAATGCGGGCTGTTGCTGACCCGGCGATAGCAGTACGATCCAGCATCCCTTTCCAGCGCTGACTGATTGACTCAAGCAGAACAGACCATAATGCCCGCTCCGCCACAGCCCATCGACCAGGATGTTCCCTTGGACGAAGAGTCGACGGCCAAGATCGGCTTTCTCTACAGCGTATTCCTGCTCGCCGGGCTAGTCGCCTTCGTGATGGGGTTTGTCCGCTGGCAAACCAGCGTCGCCATGGGATTCGTCGATTTTGGCTTCGCCGGCTTCAACTTCGGACTGCTGCTCTACCTGCGGCGTAACCCGCAAAAGGTCGAAATCGTCAGCACCTTGTCGCTGTCGCTTTCGTTCGTTCTTTTTCTGGCCATCTACCTGCTGGCGACGAACAACACGATGCGCCTGTCGCTGTTTTTCCTGCTCGCCGCCTCGGGCTTCTTTCTCAAGGGCCGGAAAATTGGCCGCCTGTGGCTGAGCGGCATCATTCTGGCCATCGTCGCCGTCCATGCCTCGGGCCTTTTCGCGACCGGCTACTCAACGCTGGATATCGCCACGACCTGTGTTTACCTGATCGCCTTGTTCTTCATTTTTGAAAACTACGAATCGTTCAAGGAAAAGGAGCGCGAACGCAAGCAATCCGAAGAAGAAGCCCTACGGGCCAAGGAAATCGCCGAGGCAGAGAATCAGGCCAAGAGCCGCTTCCTGACCACCATGTCGCACGAAATCCGGACGCCGATGAACGGCATTCTCGGCATGGCGCAGCTGATGCTGGTTTCCAGATTAACGGAGCAGGAACAGCACGATCACGCCCGGACGATACTCAACTCCGGCCAGAGCCTGCTGGCACTGCTCAACGACATCCTCGACTTCTCCAAGATCGAAGCCGGCAAGCTGGAACTGACGCCGGCCATTTTCTCTCCCCGGCAAATCGTCGATGAAGCCGCCACGCTGTTTGCCGAATCGGCAAAAGCCAAAGGGCTCGTGATCGAGGCAGTCTGGCACGGCCCCATCGACCAGCGTTATCTGGCCGACCCGATGCGCCTGCGTCAGATGCTCGCCAACCTGATCAACAATTCGATCAAATTTACCGGCAGCGGCTTCGTCCGCATTGAAGGTCGCGAAATCGAGTCCACGGTAGACGCCAGCCTGCTGGAATTTTCCGTCACCGACAGCGGCATCGGCATTCCACCGGAGAAACTCACCCTGTTGTTCAGGCCATTCTCCCAGGCCGACAGCTCGACGACCCGTGAGTATGGCGGCAGCGGGCTGGGACTATCCATCGTCCACAACCTGGCCAAGCTGATGGGTGGCGATGCCGGTGTCGAAAGCGAACCTGGCAAGGGATCGCGTTTCTGGTTCCGGGTTCAGGCTATTCAACAGACTGCCAATGTCGACAGCCGCAAGACGGCACGCACGACCAGCATCGAGGTTCCAGCCGAGGCGCCGACGTTGGCAGGGCTTGTCCTGATCGTCGAGGACAACCCGGTCAACCGCAAGGTCGCCCAGGCCATGCTCGGCAAAATGGGCATCCAGAGCAAGAGTGTCGACAACGGGCAGGAAGCGGTCGATGCCATTGCACAGGGGATGCGCCCCAACCTCATTTTGATGGATTGCCAGATGCCGGTCATGGACGGCTTCGAAGCAACAACGCAGATTCGCCGCTGGGAAATGGCCAATGGCCAGCCGCGCCTGCCGATCGTCGCCCTGACTGCCGGCGCCTTCGAAGAAGATCGCCAGAACTGTCTTGCCGCCGGTATGGATGATTTCCTGACCAAACCCGTCAATATGGCTGACCTGTCCGCAAGCATCAACCGCCTGCTCGGCAAGCCAACTTCGTAGCCCTTTCCTTTTGCGCATCACTTTCGGAGATTCCCGTGCAATCCATCCTGATCATCATCCATGCCCCTCCCTACGGCAGCGAACGTTGCCTGTCCGCACTGCGTCTGGCAACCGCGCTGGCTGGTCGGGACGACAAGCCGGAACTGAGCATTTTCCTGATGTCC
>JAGTRV010000024.1 GCA_018262245.1 Pseudomonadota bacterium
CTGTCCCTGGTCATCAAGATTTACGTTTTGCGTTCTTCTGAACGCCTTAAAACACTCACCTACCCGCAGATAACCTCCACCGAGAGCGAAAAGGAGGCTCTTGGCGATGAGTTGATTTCAGTCCGTGAAATTATTCTGCTCCCCGGAAAATCCTACGACGCTGTTCTAAAGATTCCCGGAGATGCCACAACGATCGGTGTCGTTGGCATGTTTCGCGCGCCGTATTCGTCCAGATGGAAACTCGCTTTCGACAGCAAGCAGTCATTCGATAGCGGAATCACCATCGGGGCGCACGCCTGTGCCCTGAGCGCCAGCAAAGGCGCCTTGGTCACCGAAATCAGCCCTGAATCAGTGCGATCACTGGTCGGCATCCAATGCAACTCTTAACAAACTGAAACAATGAACAACGCAAAAATTCTCTGGGGTGAAGGGCTTTTTCTTCGTCCACAGCATTTCCAACAGCAGGACATCCAAACCGACGCCATGAACCGGCGCACCTTGCTCTCGGCCAACCCCTTCGCCTGGGGCATCCGCGACCTGGATCTCGATCTCGATTCGCTGAAAAACGGGGTACTGCGCTTCAACCGCATTGATGCAGTTTTTGCCAATGGAAATTTTTTCACGGCTCCTGATATTGACCAGTTACCCGCCCCTCTGGCTCTGGATGGTGCCGTAGACGAAGAAGGAGCGACCGAGTTCTTTCTGGCGCTGCATCACCTGAACGCCCATGGCGGCAACTGTGCTGAAGACGTTTCCGACTCGGGCCAGGCTCGTTATCTGATCGTTCCCCGCGACAGGGCCGATCTTTATACCGAGGCAGCCGAAGCCGACATCGCCACGCTCAGCCAGATTTCGCACCTTAAATCCGCCAACGAGAATCGCGACCAGTTCCTGACGCTGCCTGTCGTACGAATTCGCCGCACTTCCAGCAACGGTTTTGAAGTTGATCCCTCTTTTGTTCCGCCGTCGATCAGCCTGCGTAGCGCCCCAAATCTATACACGCTGCTCCGCCGGCAGATTGATGCCCTTCTTGCCAAGGTAGATGCGCTTTACGGCTTTCATCGAGAGCCATCAAAAAACGTGATCGAATTCCGCTCCGGCGACATTGCCTCCTTCTGGCTGCTCCACACGGCGAGTAGTGCCTGCGCCACGCTGACCCACCTGTTCCGCAACCCGGACACCTCACCGGAACGGCTATTCCAGGAGTTGCTGCGTCTGGCCGGTGGCCTGATGACCTTTTCCAAGGCATATACCCTGAACGACCTGCCCAGCTACGACCACCTGCAGCCCGGCCCCGGCTTTGCCCGTATCGACCAGATTTTGCGCGAATTGCTCGACACCGTGATTTCCACCCGTTTCTTCGCGATTTCTCTGACTCAGCCCAAGCCGGCGTTCTACGCCGGCCATCTGGATTCCGAAAAGATCAATAGCGAAACAGCTTTTTACCTTTCGATCACGGCAGCGCATCCACAGTCCGAAATCATCGAGTCGATTCCTTTCCGCATCAAGCTGGGCGCCCCGGACGATGTCGAAAAACTCGTCCTCTCCGCCATGTCCGGCGTTCGCCTGACCCATGCCGCCCAAGTTCCAGCCGCCATTCCGGTTCGTCCCGGCGCCTGCTATTTCGCACTGGATGCCCACGGCCCGCTTTACGAACGAATGCTCAAAGCCCAATCCATCATGATTTACGCCCCGGAAAGTTACCGGGATCTCACCATTGAATTGATTGCCGTTACGCCATGACCACAGCCCCCAGTCTTTTTTCCATCGCTCCGAGTACACGCCCAGACGACTCAGTCGCTGATCGTCCGGCCAAGAACCTTGTCGACCTGTTGTACGACGGCTTCTACATGCTGATCCTGCTCAACAACCGCAGCGTTCCGAAGGATCCTGACGAATTCTCCGGAAACATCCAGAAATTTCTTGACCAGTTCGAGCGGGCAGCCAAGAAAAACAACTTCAATGCCGAAGACATTTTCGATGCCAAGTACGCTTTCTGTGCGGCGATCGACGAGTCCGTTCTTTCCTCCAGGATGAACATTCGCGATGTCTGGGAACGCCGCCCTTTGCAGCTGGTGCTATTCGGCGACCAGCTGGCCGGCGAACATTTTTTTGACAAGCTTGAAATTGCACGCAATGGTGGCGCCAGCCGGATCAACGCCCTCGAAGTCTTCCACATGTGCCTGCTAATCGGCTTCAAAGGGCGCTACCTGCTAGAAGGTCCGGAAAAGCTCAAATACCTGACATTGCAACTTGGCGAGCAAATCGCCCACATCAAGGGCAAGGCAGCGACATTTGCCCCGAACTGGGCAGCCCCAGACACCATCTCCAACGCCATCAAACGCGACATTCCTTTCTGGGTCATCACCTCCGTACTAGCGCTACTCGGCCTGGTCGCCTATATCGGCCTCGACTGGCATGCCGGCAGCACAGTCCAGAACACCCTGTCACCCTTCAAAAACATTGTCCAACTGGCCCCTCGGGCGCCAACGCTGACCATCACCCTGCCCTGATCAGCCAGCCATGACTCAGCTCCGCCTCGCCCCCCTGTTCAACCAGCACGCCCGCCTGCTCGAACTCAAGACTGCCCTGCCTGACGCTGCCTTGATTGTCGAACGCTTCAATGGTCGCGAAGCCATCTCTGAATCCTTCCGCTTCGAAATCGACTGCGTCTCAACCAACGCCTACTTCGACCTCAAGCCACTGATCGGCGAAGAGATCACCCTGCGCCTTTTGCAGGCCGACGGCAGCAAGCGCTCCTGGCACGGCTACGTGACGCAAGCCATGCAACTCGGTGCCGATGGCGGGCTGGCCCGCTACCGCCTGATCATGGAGCCCTTCCTCGCCTTCCTGGCCCAGCGTCGGGACTGCTACCTGTTTCAGGACAAAACGGTCATCGATATCATTGGCCAGATTCTGGCCGACTACCCGGAAGCCCATTGGTCAAACCAGGTGACCCAGTCGCTACGCTCCCATAGCGTGGCAACCCAGTATCGGGAAACGGATTTCGAGTTCATCCATCGCCTGCTCTCCGAAGAAGGCCTCTCCTTCCGTTTCGAACACGACCAATCCGCCGCAGCCGGTGACGATGCCACCCACGCCCGCCACCAGTTGATCGTCTTCGACCGGGAGACCGAGCTGCCCGATGGGGTACAACCGACCATCCGTTTCCACCGCAACAACGCGACGGAGGCGTCGGACACTCTGCAACAGTGGCATGAAATTCGCACAGCCCTGCCCAACGCCGTGTCGCTGGCCAGCTGGGACTACAAGACCTTGGTCGCGACCGGTGCCCAGGCTCAGAGCATCCATGACAACGGCGCCTTGCCCCGGCTGGAAATCCACGACGCCTCCCGCCCTTACCGCTTTGAAGACAGCGCTGCCGCCCAGTTGCGCACCGACCTGGCGCTCGCCGCCGTCGAAGCAAACTATCGCCGCTTTGCCGGTGAAAGCAGCGTTCGTCAATTGGCCGAAGGTACCGTCATCACCCTGACCCAGCATGAGGCCTATGTCGGTGACGAGTCGCGTTTCAAGGTGTTGTCCGTTGATCATCACGGAGCCAACAATCTGGGCGCCAGTGCTGCCGAGTTGTTGGGCAGCACCGACGTCGAGGCCGGTAGTTATCGCAATACGCTAAATGCGCAGCCAGCGTCGATCCCGGTCGTCTCCACGCCGCAGGCCAAACCGGCGGCCCGCCCGCAGACCGCGCTGGTGGTTGGCTTGTCCGATCAGGTCATCACCACCGAGCGCGATCACCGAATAAAGATCCAGTTTCCCTGGCAGCGCGGTGAAGCGCCCAACGCCGGCGGTCTCTCCGCAACCGGCCCGAACGGCCGAACGGCCGGCAAGACCGGCAATGCACCAGGCAACGACCAATCCGGTACTTGGGTGCGCGTCGCCGAATGGCTGTCGGGTCCGAACTGGGGGAGCCATTTCCTGCCCCGGATTGGTAACGAGGTTCTGGTCGATTTCCTCGACGGTGATATCGACCGACCAGTAATTGTTGGCCAGAGCTATAACGGAGCGGACCTGCCGCCCTTCTCGGCCGGCCACGAGGCAAGTGCCAATCACCCCGGTGTACTGTCAGGCTGGATGAGCCACAACCACGAGGAAGGCCATAACCAGTGGGTGGTCGATGATGCACCGGGACAACTGCGCACCCGTCTGGCCACCAGCGAGAATGCCGGTCAGCTGGGTTTGGGGCATTTGGTCCACCAGGCGCCGGAAAGCGCCAGCCGGGGTGCCTGGCGTGGTAGCGGCTTTGAGCTGAGAACCGATGGCTGGCTGGCCGTGCGGGCCGGTGAAGGCATTCTTATTTCAGCCACACCCCGCCAGAATGCGCAGAGTACGCAGATGGATGTGGCAGAGACCGTGGCCCAGCTGAAGGCTGCTCAGGAAATCGCGAAATCCTTGTCCGATGCTGCCCAGGCGCAAAGCGCCTTGCCACTGAAGGCGAATGCGGCACAGGAAAGTTTTATCAAGGCGATTGATCCGCAGCAGGATGGCAAATTCGCCGGCAGTGTCGGCAGCCAGGAAGCCAAAAAAGCCCAGGCTGGCAGTCGCGAGTTGGGCGAACCAACCGAGCGCTTCGCGCATCCGGTCATCTTGTGTGAAGCACCGGGCGACATTGGCCTCTCCAGCCCGGCTTCCACCCTGCTCTTCGCCGGTGCCAACCTGCATGCGACGGTGCAGCAGGATTTGCATATCGCCAGCGCACATACGGTATCGACCGCCGCCGGGAACGGAGCCAGTTGGTTCAGTCATTCGGGTGGAATCAAAAGTATTGCCCAGGCTGGAACGCACACGATTCAGGCGAATACGGATCAGATGGAAATCCTCGCCGATCAGTCGCTGACCATCACCAGCAGCAACGACGAAATCCATATCCTGGCCAAGGACAAAATTGTGCTCCAGGCTGGGCAGTCTTCCGTAACCCTGGAGGGCGGAAACATCACCTTTGCCTGCCCAGGGAATTTCTCAGTCAAGGGGAGCGGGAATGCGTTCATGGGGCCGGGGTCGAGTCCGGCTCAGAGTGAAGCGCTACCTGAGGGAACGGTGAGCAATGGTCCCACAAGCCAGCTTCTTGAAACTGCGGGGAGAAAATACGACGAGCAGTTCGTGCTAAAAGATAGCTCAGGAGAGCCTCTGCGCGAGATGTATTACACGGCCAAAATGCCCAATGGCGAACTAGTTCACGGGGAAACAGATTCAAATGGAGCCACGAAGCGCTTCTTTACCATGGGTATCTCCGAGTTCGAGATTTATCTTGGCCACATAAAATCGCTATAGCCATTCAAAATGTCAGACAATTCAATTGAAAACAAAACAACCTCAAATCATGAGAATTTGGCCGTTACACCTGTAGCTGCCGCGCCGACGAACACAGTAACAGGCTCTCAGTCGACGGGATCCACAGATCGGCTAGCCAAGCCTTGGAAAGTTACCGATAAATTGCTGCGTTTTATAGGCATCTGGGAAAACGGCGTCGAAAATGGGAAAAATTTTGCGAAACAGACGGTAACAAACGGCTTCATACTTACTGTTTACAACGATAGTCGAAACCTACCCACTGTTGGTTGCGGCCACCTAGTAACCACTGAAGACAAATTAAAACTTGGCGACAGCATAACGATAGAAAAAGCCAAAGATATATTAAAAAATGACCTTGAAATAGCCGAAAAGGCAATCAATGAAAAAGTAAAGGTTCCCCTCTACCAAAACGAGTACGACGCATTGGTGTCTGTAACATTTAACACCGGTCGATCTGGCGCCTTGAAGCTAATTGATAAAGTCAATGAAGGTGACTATAAGGTGGTTCCAAAAGAAATCGAAAAATACCGAACTGGAGGCGGTAACAAGGGACGTCGCGCATCTGAAGCAAGTCTCTTTGAAAGCGGAAATTATGATGCAACTCATTAAGTCTCTAATCGTTCTTTTTTTCCCAATGCTTGCATATGCGAATCAGCAAATAGACCCAGACTGTATAAATCATTTGGGGGGCGCTTTCGCTGGGGTAGAGTGCTACAACAGCCTTGTTGTTGACATGGCACAAAAAAACAAAGCCATTGAAAATGAAATTCTGTCAAAAATACCTAGGCAGAATATTGACCGGGCAATCCTAAAGCAATACATAACGGCCACCCGAAAAGGCGAGTCTTTCTGTCGTCTCCAAAAAAACGCATATGCGAAATGGCGTATAGAAAAACAGACAAAAGGTCCGCAATATTACGACTATGATGTTGTTTACTTTGAGTGCCTATACGATAAAAAACGGGAAGAGAACGCGTTTCTATCCCAGTTACTTGACTATATAAATCAATAAAAAAATAAAATATGGGCTTTCAAAAACATCAGGATGCACTAGGTAAATTACGCCAATACAGCAATCGCTAATTGGCGAGACTATATAAAAAATAATACTCTGTGCATTCAAATTAAATTCTCAATTTAAACCCCTAGGCATACACCAATGGATTTTGATCACCTATCCAGAGCAATAGTTTCGGATCACGGCCCTTGCGGTGACGACTTGGTCTTCTCTACAGAGTTCGACGAGATTCAGGAAGCTCGGCGCTTTGATGACCCTTCCCTCTCGCAGGGAGAATGGGTTACCAACATCAAGGAGGCCGATTGGGCGAGCGTGGTTCGCATCTGCGAAGGCATTCTGACCAATAAATCCAAGGACTTGCGCGTTGCTGCCTGGTTAACGGAAGCAAGCTGCAAGTTAGAGGGGCTTGGCGGTCTAGCTAACGGCTATACCTTGCTTGGGCGACTGTGTGAGACTTTCTGGAATGACATTCACCCTCAATCCGAGGATGGCGATATTGAACAACGGGTCGGGGTGCTTGATTGGCTGGTCAATCAAACGGCTCGCCTGATTCGGGAAACGCCACTGACCCATTCGGACAAGGGCAGATTTTCGACCCTTGACCACGAATCTGCGCGTGCCACAGCCAAGAACATTGAGCGCAACCCGGGAATGGCCGACGAACTTTCGCGCACGGCTCACGTCAAGCTGGAAACGTTTGAAGCGGCACTGAAAGACACGCCACAAGCCTATTTTATCGACGGCATGCGCAATGCCGAACTATTGAAAAATTCCGTTAAATCCCTGCAAACAGTGCTCGATACAAAGATGGGGGAGTTTTCACCGGCATTTAGTCAAACCCTCGAAGCCCTGGATGACGTTTATCGCTTTTTCCAGCGCCAGGCCGGTGACACAGCAAAAAAACCATCGGAAACACAGGAAAAATCACTCAATAGCCTGGACAACAAGATCCCCGGCAGCTTAGAACGGGTTGAGCCAAGCATTGGAGGCGAGATCGGCGAAGTCGCCGGCGGGCCAATTCGCTCCCGCGAGCAGGCCATTCGCCAACTGCAGGAAATTGGCGCCTTCTTCCGGCGCACGGAACCGCACAGCCCGGTGGCCTATCTGGCGGAAAAAGCGGCCAAATGGGGAACGATGCCACTCCACGAATGGCTACGCACAGTGGTCAAGGACGACAGCGCCCTGCTGCGAATGGAAGAGTTGCTGGGCGTCGATCCCAACACCGGGGAATCAAACTAAAACAGTCTTATCAGGCGGTTGCTGACTGGCAACCGCCGGTACCCGACTATTGACCGGCCAGTTTGAATTCGATGCGTCGGTTTTTCGCCCGCCCCTCTGACGAGTTGTTCGAACCCACCGGTTGATCCGGCCCCGAGCCCACAGCAGTCAAACCATCTGCCGGAAGACCTTTTTCAATAAGGTAAGAGCGGACCGAATTAGCCCGCGACAAGCTGAGTGCGATATTGGCTTGTCGGCTTCCCGAACTATCAGTGTGACCGATTACCTGAACCTTGGGGGTGCCGACTTGCTTGATTGCGGCATACATTTCATCAAGAATGACACGCCCTGCCGGCGTCAGCGTCGCCGACCCAACCTCGAATTCAACGACGCGATTGGATAGCGTCTTGTCCAGCACGTTCTGTGCCTCGCCACCAGCAGCAACCAGGCCGTTATCGATGGTATAGGTTGGATTAAGCGAAGTGGCCAGATTGCTGACCACCTGTTGGCGCAAAGCCTCATTGGCCACATTGCCCTTGATCGCGATCTGGGTGCCGTTAACCTGCATTTGGCCCTTATGGATCTGCTTGAGATTGGGACCGATGATCTTGGTCATGTTCTCGGTCCAGTTACTCGGCGGAACGACCCCGCCAACTTCCAGGCGATCAACCACATTACCGGCGCCATAAAGATCGCGAAGCTTGCCGAGGATCGCTGCACGCGATGCCTCATCGGGAACGCTACCAGATGCAATCACCTTACCTGGCTCTTCGGGAGATTTGGACTGGGCAAAAGCTGCCCCCTGGAAGGCGAGACACAATGCGGCAACGATTAATGGGATTTTCATATTCATTCGCCTAGAAAAACTTCTCTGAACGTATTGATGGCATGCTCAAGGGAAATATTCGGCTGAGCGAGATATGAGGAAAGCTTGGCAACCCCATAGTCATTGACGATATCCGGCTGGTCGTCGATCCACTCGGGGTCGACAAGGGAAATAATCCTCTCATCTGCCGTTTCAGGCGAAAGTGCCGCCAACAGGGTTGAAGCCGAAGATCCATTGAAGCCGAGTACCAGATGAGGGTCGCCGGCGCGCCGTTCGATGATTACCTGAAGCTCAACCGAGGTTTTGCGCAGGAATGCTGTCACCAGATATAACCACAGACCTGCCACTAGATTGCGATTGCGCTCTTCGTTGGGAAGCGGCAAGACGATGTCTTTTTCGACGGAGACCGTTCCTTGACCGAGAATCGGACGCATCAGCAAGCCAATCGCGAGAATGATCCGGCGCACCGATTCGGCATTCGGAGAACCGACCAGGCTCGCCAACGAATCGAGCGTATTGCGCCGGACAAAATTGCCCAGCGGATCAGTCTGGACGGCCGTTTCAAAGTCAGCAGCACAATTGATCGAGTCAAGTTCGGCCAGCAGACCTCCGACCTCCGCGCCATTGACCCCGGCTTCGGAAATACGTGCCAAAGCGCCAAAGGAATAGGCAAGTCCTACAGGAGCGCAGCGGAACATCAGCGCATCATCACGCTCGATCGTTGCCGCTGCAATGAACGGAAAACGACGGCCGGATGAATCAGTACTGGGCCGCAGGTGACCGACAACAGACAGCCGGCTTCTAGCCCCGATAAAGGCGAAGTCCACCGCGCAAGCACCATCGTAGGCAGTCTTCCAGCTCGGATCTTCCGACAGCAACTCCATGGTTTGCGACACCCAGCGGTCAAGGACGCTGATCAGCTGATGCTGCCCGGCTCCCTTGACGAAATCGCCACGCGAAGGAATTTTGCCGAAACAGGTGGCCTGAGAGGCGATCACCGTACTCATTGGACACCTCCTGCCGTATTGACCGGGGCCGGCGCGGCTGCCTCCTGCGCTGGTTCCTGATATTTGCCAGCCTTGCCGACAGCCACCGATCGGGGCAGCACGACCCCGGCCAGGCCACGCTGGGCACTGCCACCTTCGTTCGCGTTGCCCGCTGCCTGCGCCTGCGCACTGCTGACCACGCGGAGGTCGATACCGACCTCTACACCATCTGCCAGCCAGGTCATATGGAACGAACCATCGGCCTGACGGGTACGCTTGGCGGCATTGATCATTTTTTCAAGCCCGAAGCGGCCTGGAACGTTGATGACCTCGACAATTTTTCCCTCAAACGTGGTCGCGGTGATCTTTGCCCCCGGTGCGCCAGCGGCATTCGGCCATACAAAATTGGCCCATTGCGGCGCGCCATTGCGATAAGCCAGCTTCTGCCCGTCAATCTCGATCACGTAGCCGCTGGTTCCCGGCGATGGCTGCGGGCGCAACATGAAGACGGTCTGCGCCTGACCACCGGCACCGCCAGCCCCACCGCCGGCATCGGTTGCAGCGCCACCCTCCAGCGGCGAGACCCAGCGCGCGAAATCGCTCATGAACTCAGGCTGCAAGGTAATGCCAAGATCACCCCAGGTCCGCGGTGTCACGGTATTGCCCCGACGGACAACCAACGCCCCCATTGCAGATTCAACGTATTTGGAGACGGCGCCTTCTGGCCCGAAAACCTGGGCAATCTCGGTCGGCGAAGCCTCGATATTGGATTTTGCGGCAAACGGATACTTGATCGCCAGCTTGCGGTTAAACGGCTCGTAAACCTGGGCTTCCCACGTCTTGTTTAGCTCTTCCGAGGCAGGCCTGATAATCGCAGCATAAGACTGCAACAAAGGGCGAACCAGCAACGGGCGCAAGACGGCACGCTGATTATCCGGCAGACCGGTCAGCATCTGCTCATCGACGAAACGGAGTGTTTCCGCCAACTCGGAGCCGTTGCCATCAATGGTTTCCCGCATCAGCTTGAGCGCCCCCGGCCCAGGATCTCCCTGGTTCTTGAGTTGATTCAGGCGGGTGCGAACCTTGGATAGCTGCTTAAGGTAGGTATCAACCAAGGGATCAGCCTTGTCGCGCGGTATGACCAAGCGGCCAAATCCGGCAAACTCCTTGCCGATCGGACCCATCGGGATTTCAGCCGGCTTGGCGGACACATTGACATCCATCTGGACACGACTCGGCGCCATCTGCAGCACCGATCGCTTGAACCATTCGATAAAGCCTTTCTGGGCCCGCTCAAGACCAAGATTGGCCATCGCCGGGTTATCCCAGGCCGTCTGGTCAAACACGACTTTGATCAGCGTGCCGACCGGTGACATTTGCGCATCGCCCAAACGATCCATCGCCGCCACAGCCTCGGGGAATGTTTCAAAGGATGAGACACTGACCCCCTGTACAAACTGCTTCCACTCTTCCGTGTAATCACGCTTGTACATGGCTACCAGCGATTTCTGGATCTGCTCCGGGCTACCCTCCAGGGTCAGATCGTCCTTGGTCGAGGTTTGCAGTACCCAATCTGCATTGTTCTGTTCATTGGTTGCCGCTTCCTTGATCGCGTTCTGGACGTATTCGCGCCATGCCTCAACCGTGAATGCGCCCGACACAACGTGGCTACCGGCAACCAGCGCTGCATTGTCCGGACCAACGATGTTGGCGACGGTCAGCGGAGCAAAGCGTGTCGATGCCCGTGCCTTGATTTCGGCATAGACGCGCTCGGCCGCCGGCATGCCACGTACCACTTGGCGCAGCTTGTCGCGCACTTCATCGACGAGAACCAGATTGTTGTTGATGACTGGCCACTCAGGATGCGTTGCGTGTTCCAGATAGAAGGTCAGCACTTTTCCGGCCGAGCGAATCATCTGCTCGCGCGTCATGGTGCCGCGATTAGCCTCCAGCCAGCCGCGCCAGAAACGCGTCATCTGGTCAGAAAGATGGCCGACATCGACATGCTCGTGGCTGGACAGCATCAGGTAAGTCTTGAGCGCGTTGTAGCCGTCTTCGACATCGGAAGGCGTCGCATCCTTGTACTGTTTGCTACGCACCGGCTTGGCGGCCTGGTTGGCTGCTGCAGCGCCTTGTGGCTTGAGACGGTCACCCTGGGCATTGACCTCGTTCAGGAAAGCTTCGAGGTTATCCTTGACCGGAATCAGCATGACGTTATTGACGCCGGCAAAGTATTCCCGCCGTAGTTTGTCCGCCATCAACTCACCGTGATACAGCCCAAGGCCAATGGAAAGCGGGTGATCCTCGTTGAATTGTTCAAGTTGGGCCAGGCGATCCTGGATGATTTCGAGCGCTTCAAGACGAGACTGCAGATCAATCCGCCCCTCCTGCACCTTCATGGCCTTGGCGATGTCCTGCTCGACATTGGCCAGCAGGCTACGGTTATTGAAATACGACCAGCTCCACCCACCCAGTGCCACGCCCAGGAAACACAAGGCCCCCAACACCGCGAACTGGCGTAACTGAGCCTTTGCCTTGGTCGTGTGCTGGCGGACCAGATTGCGGTCAGGAAAAATTACTTTCGAGAACAGCTCCTTCAGGAAGTAGCCATGGCTCAAAGCGGTACGCACTGAAGCGCTGCCGCCGCCATTCAGGGAAAACTTTCTCAGAATACGATCGTTGGACACCGGCTTGATATCGGCGCTCTGAATGGCCGAGGTGATGTAGAAACCGCGAAAAACCGGCTTGAACTGGAAAGGGTTGTCTTCGAACAGCGTGGCTATGAACGCCTTAAGTGCTGGTTTGATCGAAGCAAATTCGGATGGAAAAGTCAGCAATCCCGGCGGCGCATTTTCGCCCTGCAGCCGCGACATCTGGGCAACGCTCATGGCGCGCAGACCTTCATACAACTCGTCAAAATGACGATCAAACAGCGTGATCAATTCGTTGCCGTTCGACTGGTCATAAGGAATGGTCGCCCCCCAAACCCGGTCCCGCTCGTTCCAGTCGAGATCGAGAAAGAATTCATGAAACCCCGGAATCAGGTCGACCTTGGTAAATAGCACATAGACCGGGGCAAATACCTCCAGCTTCTCGGTCAGTTCTTGGACCCGCTGGCGCAGGCTCTTGGCCAGGTTGATCGCGAAACTGGGCGAATTACCCATCAATTCGCCAATGCTGACGGTGACAATGATGCCGTTGATCGGCGCGCGCGGTCGATGCTTCTTCAGCAAGCCAAGGAAGCCGAGCCACTCCTCGCGGTCTTCTTCATGCACTGAATAACGGCCCGCCGTATCAAGCAGGATGCCATCGGTCGTGAAAAACCAATCGCAGTTGCGGGTGCCACCAATGCCCTTGATGATCGCGTCGCCACCGTCGTCAAACGGGAATTTCAGACCTGAATTGACGATGGCCGTACTTTTCCCGGCTGCCGGGTTGCCTATCGTCATGTACCACGGCAATTCATACAAGGCCTCAGCCCCGGAGACCTGGCCAAGCTTGGAGGTCTTGATTGTCTTGACCGCCTCCTGCATGCGCTCCTTGAGTGCCTGGATCTCAGCCGAGGTCGCGGCACCAGAACGCTTTGGCAAAACATCGGCCTGCTGCTCAAGCATGGAGCCGATTGCCTCGCCCGCCTTGCGTGCCCTTTGCCGGCGCACGAACCAGACCACAGCCCAGACAGCGAGTATGGCCAGACTGGCGATCCCGGCCCAAATCATCGCCACCTTCAGCGTCTTGGCCCCCAGGAAAAAGAATGCCGCCACGGCGGCCACCCCGACAAATGAAAGAAATCGGGAGTCAGTCAGAAACGAACGGATTTGGGACATCATGAATTGGCTTTGCTCATTGACTCAAGTAGGGCTGGATTCGGTATTCGGTTGCGCGGTAAAAGGCATGGCCAGCAGCACTGCCCTATCGCGTTCATGTTGGTTGCTCAGGCACAGCACCGGTGCCTCGGTCGCCTGAACCTTCGTTCTGGCGCAGGCAAGCGCAATCAGGCTACCAATTGGCGACAGATCACCACTGACGGTACCAACAGCGAGACAATCCTTGATCGGATCAAGATGCGCGAAGGTCTGCCCGAGCCCTTCCATGGCTTCGGCAACCCTGGTAGCGCGATGATCGGCATCCAGCAAGGCAGTCTTGACCTGCGTATTCTCGACAACGCTGACATCAAGCAGCCCGGTAACGAGTTGTTCGATCAGCTTGCCGCCAATTCGCCCGCCGGAATCAACCGGCTTGTCGCGAGCGCCCATGCTGACCCGACTGAGCACCACCACCTCCGGTAGATCAAGACGCTCTACCGTTGCCCGACTGGCAAGGAGCAAAGCGACGGCCCCCTCTCCCGGTATCCTTCGATCCTGATGATCAGCGGAAAATAGCCTGTTGCCAGCAGCCCAGCTTTCCACCGTCTGCTCATCTACGGCCGACACAGCCCCGAGCAACAAGGTGAGTTCGCTATTTGAGGGATCACGATTGCTTCGCAGGTTGATTTCATCCAGCTGATGCATCGCATCAACTTCAGTGCTCACAGGCACCAGGGACATTTCCAGCCTGGAACGCGCCTGATCCGGCCAGTAGTTCAACTGCAACCAGGCCCGCAATCCGGCTAGCTGCGAAGAATCCCAGTTGGCCGGAATCAACCAGATGACGCGCAGCTTCAAGGCTTCACCTTCTTGCGCCAACAAAGGCGTCAGGCGCTCCTTGACCGTGCCCAGCAACTGATCGAGCAACGCCAGAGTACGAGCAACCCCTTCCCTCCCGGCAAATTCGCGAATCGGTGCTGCATCGGCTGCAATTTTTTCCAGCAAGCCGTCGACGTCGAGGTCTTTGACCTCGGCAAGGAAGACAGGGAAGCCAGCCTCGTCAGTCAAGCGAAAACTCGGCTCCGGCCGCTGACCGCTATCAATTGCAGAAAGTACGTCATCCGTCGATGCGCCAACCGCTGTCGTGACAAAGCCTTCAAGCAGACAAATATTGAATGCGCGCTCAGCGGCCGCAGTCTTGGCCGATGCGGCAGCCAGGGGGTCATCGTCACGCAAGGCCGGCGCTGCCGGCTTGTCGACGACTGGCGGCGCCTTGAGATGTTCGATAAAACCGCGTAACAGCAAATAGCCACCTACGAAGGCCAGCGGCAAGGCCCCGAGATAGAGCGCAAGATCAAGTTTGCTTGGCTCGTAATCATTCGACTGCCACCACCCGAGCACAAGCGCCCAGACGAGGGCAAATGTCAGCAAGCTGCCGCCGACTACTTTGAACACGCTAGGCCACATGGATATCGAACGCCGCTTTTTAATCAGTTGTCAACGATTGGCTGGCGATCAATATCGCACCACAAGCAGTTTTGTCCCCATGACGAGCCGCCGGGCGTCCATCAATCAGCGCCGTGGAATCTCCGGTAACAATGGTCGTTACGTTGCCATGACCACGCTTCGGACAGGTCACCTGATCACCAACCCGGGCCACGCCCTTTCCGTTGCAATCGCTCGATTCGGATGCGGTGATTACCACCCCGCCGTGATCCGTCTTGTCGCCCAATAGAATGAAAGGTCTGCTCATCGATTACTCCAGAAGATACGAAATATCCCGTACAGGGATTTGATTACCGATTGCTGTCCCGCCCCAGGACTCCGCTACGGCGCAATTCGACATGCCCGTAATCCTGCATCTTCCACCTCCCCCCCCAAGTCAGCCCGACCTGCTCGGCGACTTCTCCATACAACTGGTAACCGCGCATGGCCCACGGATCACGTTCCGAAATAACAACCTTGCCATCCCGGTAAAACGCTGAATCTGCAGCAAGGCCGTATTGGTGGTAACTCATGTTGGCGCCGACCTGAGTGACATGGGCTCCCTGCTCATACAATCGAGCCTGGCGCTCCGGGCTTCGATAGCCTTCAATCAACACCATGTCGTAACCATGCCGCTCCTTCATTAGCTTGAAAACGACCAGAAGACGCTGGGTAAATACCTGATCAAGCAAGTTCCAGTTGCGACTGGCATGAACGACATCCGGGCGAACCATCTCCACTTCCCTTGTCGTAAAAACCTCGGGCGGCAACGGCGGTGGCGGCACCAATTGCTCGCCTTCGAGCAAGACGGCAATCTGCCGGTCGGCAACTCGACGGTCATCGGAAAAGTCGAACACAGCCGGACTGCGCAAAACCAGCGCGGTCAGCGAGGGAGCAACGACCAATAGAAAAGCAGCGGCGGTGAGTAAAGGACTGCAACTGACGAAGCGGCCAACCCCTTTGATGCCATTGCGAAGCCCCTGCCCGGCCACGATGAAGCCCGAACAAAATTTGAGCCCAGCCCGAAAAACCGGCATCGCGCCATGATTAAACGCGCCCAGCAGCGTCGAGATGACGTATGTGCGATAGCCCGGAAAAACGATCAGCAACACACCCAGCACAACAATCAGGAAATACGCCAATACGGCAGCCGCAACCACGAGAAACCTTCACAAATAGCCGTTCAAGGCGCACCCGGACGAGGCGAACAGAACATGCGAATAATCAATTCGTATTATTTTAATACAAATGGATATCTTTATGAACTTGCCATCGTCCTATTATAATGACTTTTGACTATATGAAATTCGACAATTTAACGATGAATGCATATCAAAACCGGAAGAAAACAAAGGCTGAATGATGAGCATCCTGCAAGATCTCGACCCAAAATACGCAAAAATTCACACCCAATCTTCATTTGCCGGGTGGAAGTCGATTACCTGGATTTTGTCGTTGCTGCTTGTTCTCCTGTGGGCCAGCTGGCTCGTCTTTACCCTGCAGCGAGACGATGGCGCCTCAAAAAACATCCTGACCGCAAACATAGGGCGGGATCAAGGCAGTCTAAACACCGAAGCAGTTAAATCCCCGAGCAGCAGCCCCTCGCAAGCCACCACATCCAGGGGCGCAGATTCATCGCCCGCCTCTACCGGCGGAGGGAGCGCAGTCATTCAGGAAAGCAGGGAAGCAGTCTTGGCAAATTCAGCTAAAAGCGATGAATCTGCACCTTTCGCTTCAATCGCGCCGGAATCGAAAAAGTCAGCAAATTCAGGCCAGGCTACTAAGCCGGAAGCAAGGGAAGAAACCGCGCAGCAGAAGAGCAGAAAAGCGACTGAGCACACAGCTGAACGAAAGCAGGCGAACAGGGCATATGCCGAAAAAAACTCACAGCCAGCTACCAAAAAGGCAGCCGAACGCGACATCGACATCATTACGGCAATCGTTCGCTAGTCAGCACCTAGCAAGACTGGCGACTCGCTGCGGACAAGCTGACCTCAGCGCAAAATGCCCCGCATCGCGGGGCAAACAAAACTTATCGAAACAGAATGGCATCCATGCCGCGCTTGCCAGCGATGCCTTGCTGAGCCAAGCTTATCTGACCTCGATGGTCACCGATCGACCCGACACACCACCGGCGCGTCGCAACACTTCGCCGATGTCGGTATTCTTGTTTCGTAGCGCGATATCGAGCGCCGTCTCTCCTGTATCCAGCTTCCGATTCGGGTCAGCTTTTTGGCTCAACAACAATTGAACGATCTCGGCGTGTCCGCCTCGGGAAGCAGCGATCAAGGGAGTAGTACCATTCTCGCTCGGCGCATTGATATCTGCCCCAGCGTTGAGCAGCACCTTGGCTATCTCTAGATGCCCACTGAATGCGGCATACGCCAGTGGCGTCCAGCCCGTCATATTTACATTGGCACCGCCAGCCACCAATAGCTCGACTACCTTGAGGTGGCCACGAAATGCCGCCAGGCGCAAGGCGGTATCGCCCGCCGAGTTGCGTGCATTGAGTTTGGCTCGATGCTTGATCAGGTAGCCGACCAAATCGGCATGGCCATCGCGGGCAGCCAGCATCAACAGCGTATTGCCATCGATATCGGTCGTATCAATCGAAGCCCCTTTCTGCACCAGCCCCGCTACGCCATTGGCATCGCCCATCTTTGCAGAGTTGATCAAATCATCATAGGTCGCAGCGCAGGCCAGCACGGGAAAGGCCAGCGCAAAGACAGCGGTCAACAAGGTTTTTTTCATGGTTTTCACGGGCGGCAAGCGTGTTTGAACAAGCGGAAAAAATTATTCGTCGTCGCGGCGGCAAGCTCTTCAAATGAGAGCCCGCGCAGGCGAGCAATTTCTTCAGCGACATAACGAACATAGGCCGGTTCGTTGGGCTTTCCCCGGTACGGCACCGGGGCCAGGTACGGGGAATCGGTTTCGACGAGAATGCGATCAAGCGGGCATTTTTGAGCTACTTCCTTGACGATGGCGGCGTTCTTGAATGTAACAATGCCCGAAAACGAGATATAGAAGCCGAGATCAAGTGCTTGCCTGGCCATGTCCCAGTTTTCGGTAAAACAATGCATCACACCACCGACTGCATCAGCGCCCTCTTCCTTCAGCAGCATAAGGGTATCGAGAGCGGAATCGCGGGTATGCACAACCAGCGGCTTGTCGCAACGTTTTGCCGCACGAATATGCGTGCGAAAACGATCGCGTTGCCACTCTGGCTGGTCTTTTTGCCAATAGTAATCGAGCCCGGTTTCACCGATGGCGATGACCTTCGGGTGCGAGGCAAGTTCGACAAGGCGATTTTCATCAGGCTCTTCGACATCCGTATATTCCGGATGTACCCCCACGGTAGCGAACAGGCGTGGCTCATGTTCGGCCAGCGCGAGAACCTTGGGAAAATCTTCCAGATTGACGCCGATGCAGACGGCCAACCCAACCTGGTTGTCCTGCATGTGCCGAAGCACATCAGGCAGGCGATTGGCCAGATCAGGAAAATCGAGATGGCAGTGGGAGTCGACCAGCATGATGGCTGATCAGAGCGTGTGCGTCGGCCGTGCAGATTGCATGACACCGCCGAGCAGGCCTTCGATCTTGCGCCGCGCTTCCTGACCGCTTTCGTCATTGTTGAAATGCACGCCGATACCCTGCGCCCGACCATTCTGGGCCCCCGCCGGAGTAATCCAGACCACAGTGCCGGCGATTGGCAGCTTGGCCGGGTCGTCCATCAACGAAAGAAGCATGAACACTTCGTCGCCGATCTTGTAGCCTCTGGTCGTCGGAATAAAGATGCCACCAGCTCGCAAATGCGGCATAAACGCAGCATAAAGCGCGGATTTTGAATTGATGTTCAGCGAGAGAACGCTCGGGCGCTGGGGAGCGGGTTTTGCTTCACTCATCGTTGATCAATTGGCAAACAGGGCTCGATAATCCAGAAAGAGGCCTTCCAGAAAGAGGCGCGCATTTAGCGGCTGCTCGGCCTCCTGGCGGCGCGATATTACGGCTCGATAAGAATGTATCAGCCGCGCAGCCGGAATCATATCAGCCAGCCCTGAAATTGTGGGCTGTTGCGGCAGAAAATAACGCACAGACATGCCGTTCTTGGCCAGCGTCAAATCGACCAGCCATTTCTGCACTCCTTCTACAACATGCTTCAGCAAAAGTTTTCCTTTGCTGTCCTTGACCGCTTTTTCCAGTTCAGCCGCCATCGCCAAAGGGTCTGCATTCCGGCCATTGCCCAATCTGGCCACCAACAGCTCAATCCAGGCGCTTTGACCGGATGCAGCAAGATCCAGCGCCAATACCGGCGAACCACCGGCCAGCGCCAGCCAACGCTCGGATTGCTGCAGCCCTTCGTCTGCCAATATTTTTCCCGCCAGCTTCGCTGCCGGCACTGGCACGGGAACCACCTGACAACGGCTTCGAATCGTCGGCAGCAAGCGCATAGGCTCACTTGAAACCAATAAAAACAATGTATCTGCAGACGGTTCTTCAAGTGTTTTAAGAAGAGAGTTTGCCGTACTTCGGTTCATTGCCTCGGTCGGATTGACGATGACAATCCGCAAACCACCCCGGTGCGTTCCGACATTGAAGAACTCATCGAGCGCCCGAACCTGATCGATAGTGATCTGCTGACTCGGCTTCTTCTTACCATCTTCGACCTCAACATCCTCGCCGAGTGCGTCGGGTTGCAAAAGGCGAAAGTCAGGATGATTTCCTTGCTTGAACCAATTGCAGGCCAGGCATTTTCCACAAGCCAGACCATTCGACTGAGGAGACTCGCATAACAGGCTGGCGGCAAAACGTCGCGCCAGTTCGAATTTTCCAAGGCCTTTTTGCCCGACCAGCAACAAGGAATGGGGCAGGCGCTCTCGCCTTGCCTGCAAGCCTGCCCATACTTTATTATGAAGCTCGATTACATTCATAAACAATCGGTTGAAACGATTTGTTCAAGCTGTTTGCGAATATTATCAATGGTCTGATTGGCATCAATTATCCTGATTCTCGACGGACTGGTATGCGCTCTTTCCAGATAAGCCTGACGAACACGCTCATGAAAATCGACGCGCTCCTGCTCAAACTTATCCAGTACGCGATTGGCCAGCACGATGCGTTCGCGAGCAACGTCCAGCGGCAAATCGAACAACAGCGTCAGGTCGGGTTGCAAATGCCCATGGACCCAATGTTCCAGCGCGAGGAACTTGGCCCGGTCCAGACCGCGCCCTCCCCCCTGGTAGGCATAGGTGGCATCGCTGAAGCGGTCGCAGACCACCCATTCACCCCGCGCCAGGGCCGGCTCGATCAGCCGCGCCAAGTGTTCACGACGAGCCGCAAACATCAGCAGCGTTTCGGTTTCCAGATGCATAGGCTCATTGAGCAACAATTCGCGCAGCTTTTCACCCAATTCGGTGCCGCCCGGCTCGCGCGTTACATGAACAACGAGACCGCGTTGGCGCAGCAATCCAGCCAGCCATTCGACGTGGCTACTTTTGCCGGCACCGTCGATGCCTTCGAAAGTGATGAATTTGCCTTTCACTTCCCACCTCTCTGATATTTGTTAACCGCCCGGTTGTGTTCGTCCAGGGTCCGGGAAAATTCACTGCTGCCATCGCCTCGAGCCACGAAATAGATGACGTCGCTGGGCGCCGGATTCAGCGCCGCCCTGATGGAAGCCTGCCCCGGCATCGCGATCGGCGTTGGCGGCAAGCCAGGACGGGTGTAGGTATTGTACGGGGTGTCCGTGAGCAGGTCGCGCTTTCTCAGATTGCCATCAAATTTCTCGCCAATGCCGTAGATCACGGTCGGGTCAGTCTGCAGCAACATCCCTTTGCGCAAGCGATTGACGAAGACTGCGGCAACGAGCTCTCGATCCGATTCGCGCCCGGTTTCTTTCTCGACGATGGATGCCATGATCAGCGCGTCATTCGAAGTCTTGTAGGGAAGACCGGCGGCGCGGCCAGCCCATTCCGCATCCAGTTTGCGCTGCATGGCCCGCTGGGCCCGCGCGAGCAGTTCGAGATCGCTGGATTGTTTGTCGAACAGATAAGTATCCGGGAACAACTGCCCTTCCAGTCCTGTAACGTTCAAACCCAGCTTTTCGATGATTTGCGCTTCGCTCAAGCCTAGCAATTCGTGCTTCAGATCCGGATGCTTATCCAGGCGGGCCCGCCATTGCCGAAAAGTCCAGCCTTCCACCAGTGTCAGTTCGCCCTGGGTAACCTTGCCCTTGAGCAGTTTATCCAGCAAGCGGATCGGGGTTACCCCATCTTTGACCGCATAGCTACCTGCCTTGATGGCCGTATCGGCCCGGTTCACCCGCGCCAAAAGAGCAAGCAAGCCAGGCTCGACTTCGATGCCGGACTCCCGCATCTGGGTGATCGCCGAGCGTAGGCTGCTACCGGCCGCAATACGAAAATCGAGCGGTGAAGAGCGCAGCGACAATGGCTGATTTGCCCACCACCACAGCCCGCCAGCCGCGATCGCGAACAACACAAAAACAGCGAAAAGAATCTTGGTCAGGGTGCGCACGGGAACTCGTCGGCTGCAAGCAGGTCTTGCCCGTGTGGAACGAGCACGTTATAACGAGCGATATAATATCCGAAACCCCATCAGGAGCCCCCATGAATCCCCACTGGCGCAGCTTTTTGGAATCAGCCGAAGGTATCTTCGCTGCTGACTCAGCCGAGCTTCTCAATTTTGGCGATGCCGCCAGCGAACTGCAGGCCGCAACGCAAAAAACAGTTGTCGTCCCGCTCACCCATCTCGGACTGATCGAAGCCACCGGCGAAGATGCCAAGGCTTTCCTGCACAGCCAATTCACCAGCGACATCAACCATCTGCCAGAGAACCTGGCGCAGCATGCCGGATGGTGTACGGCCAAGGGGCGGATGCAGGCCAGCTTCCTCGTCTGGCGCCACGATGAACGCTATTTGCTGGCTCTTTCCGCCGATTTGCAGGAAGCCACGCAAAAACGCCTGCTGATGTTTGTTCTTCGCGCCAAGGTCAAACTTGCAGCACTGACCGACAGCACCATCATGCTCGGCCTTGCCGGCCCGCAGGCAGAGGAAGCGCTGGCCGATGCGGCACTGCCCTGCCCAACCGATACCATGGCTACTGTCATTTCGGACGGCGTGACCGTCATCCGCCTTGATCAAAACCGCTTCATTATTTCGGCCTCCGAATCTGCCATGGCACCACTGTGGCAAAAGCTGAGCATCAAGGCTCGCCCGGCCGGTCTGCCCGTCTGGCGCTGGCTCGATGTTCAGGCGGCTTTCCCGCTAGTCACCCTGGCCACCAAGGAAGAATTCGTGCCGCAGATGGCCGACTTCGAGAAAATCGGCGGCGTCAGCTTCCACAAAGGCTGTTACCCAGGCCAGGAAGTGGTCGCCCGAACCCAATACCTAGGCAAGGTAAAACGCCACCTCTATCGGCTGACCAGCCAGCAACCCCTGAAGGCTGGCGACGCGCTGCACTCACCAGACAACCCCGATCAATCCTGCGGCACGGTGATGACCGTAGCGCCCTCGCCGGCTGGTGGCTTCGAAGCGCTGGCCGTCGTCCAGAGCAATTTTGCGGGCAATATCCGCCTCGGTTCTCTGGAAGGCCCAAGCGTCCAGGCGGCTGCAGTCAATCCGTCTTAAATACCCACAGTCATGTGCTTGATCGTCGTCGGCTGGCGGGTGCATCCGGACTACCCGCTGGTCGTCGCCGCCAACCGTGACGAGTTCTACGCCCGCCCTACCGCCGCTTTGGCTCGCTGGCCCGATGCACCACAAGTCATTGGTGGTCTCGATCTGGAAGCGGGAGGGACTTGGCTGGGCATCACCGGCATGGGGCGCTTTGCAGCGGTGACCAATGTTCGCGAGCCCGGCGTGGTCAAGGGACTACTTTCACGTGGCGCCCTGACCCGCAATTTCCTGACGTCTGAATTAACAGCAAGCGAATACGCCTCGCAGATCGATTACGCTCAGTATTCCGGATTCAATTTGCTGCTGAGCGATGGCAAGTCGCTGGTTTACTGCTCCAATCGCGACGGCCCCCCCCGCGTACTGGCCCCCGGCGTCTATGGGCTATCCAACCAACTGCTGGACAGCCCGTGGCCAAAACTGCTGCAGGCCCGCGAACGATTCGCCGAAGCGCTGCCCCGCTTGCCCGATGAGTCAGCCTTCTTCGACCTGTTGGCCGACCAGGGCATTGTTGATGACAAGAACCTGCCCAGCACCGGCGTACCGATCGAATGGGAACGCCTGCTATCAGCCATTTTCGTCAAATCAGAAAACTACGGCACCCGCGCCTCGACGCTCGTCTGGCAAGGCGCCAATGGCGACATCGCCATCCACGAGAAAAGCTTCGGCCCATTCGGGCAGCCGCTTCAATCTTCGGTAATCTCGACTTCCGTATAGCAGGGTACGAGGTCGAACAGTTCAACGATATCCGCGTTACGCATACGAATGCAGCCATGCGAACCGGGCAAGCCTATTTCCGAGCTATCTGGGCAACCGTGGATGTAGATGTAGCGGCGCATGGTATCGACACAGCCGAGACGATTACAGCCAGGTTCACAACCCGACAGCCACAGGATGCGCGTCAGAATCCAGTCGCGATCCGGAAACTGCTCGCCCAACTCCGGCGTCCAGATTTCGCCTGTCGGCCGACGACGAACGAAAACCGCATTTTCCGGCAGACCACCGCCGATCTTGGCCCGTATGATGTGTCGACCGCGGGGTGTCTGGTAGCTGCCGGAAACTTCGCCCACACCAGCCAGCGCTGTCGATACAGGATACACGTGGAGCGTAGTACCAGCGTCGTCGATGATACTCATCAACTGCCGGGCGACGGATACCTGAAGCTTCATTGCGATTTTTTGCGACGACTGGCGAAGAAGCCCGACAACAACATGCTGCACTCCTCCGCAAGCACCCCGCCTTCAACAGTGGCGTGATGATTCAGGCGTTCAACGCCGAACAGATCGACGACACTCCCATGCACCCCCGTCTTCGGATCACGCGCTCCGTAAATGACACGGCTGATCCGGGAATGCATGATCGCCCCGGCACACATGGCACAGGGCTCCAGAGTCACGAACAACTCGCACCCCGGCAGGCGGTAATTGCCC
>JAGTRV010000281.1 GCA_018262245.1 Pseudomonadota bacterium
AAGGATTGGATGGGCGTCAATGGCAACTAGCCCTGAAGAAGGCCTCGAAAAAAGCGCCACACTGCTTATCGCACTCGGCGCCGATCACGCGGCAGAAGTTCTCAAGAACCTCGGCCCACGCGAGGTGCAGAAGCTTGGTCATGCCATGGCGGCACTCAAGTCTGTCCCACGCGTAAAAGTAGAAGCGATACTCGACGAATTCCAGCAAATTGCTGAAGAGCAATTGGCCATGCACGTCGATACCGATGATTACATCCGCTCGGTCCTGACCAAGGCCTTGGGTGACGACAAGGCATCGAACCTCATTTCGCGCATCCTGCAAAGCGGGGAGACCTCAGGCATTGAAGGCCTGAAGTGGATGGATGCGACCACGGTTGCTGACCTGATCAAGAACGAACACCCGCAGATCATCGCCACCATTCTGGTCCACCTTGAACACGATCATTCCAGCGAAATCCTCAACCACTTCACCGAGCGCTTACGCAACGACGTAGTGCTGCGGATCGCCACGCTGGAAGGCATCCAGCCTGCAGCCCTGAAAGAACTCAACGAGGCGATGGCACGCATTCTGGCCGGCTCGACCAGCGTCAAGCGGACGGCAATGGGCGGCGTGCGAACCGTTGCCGAAATCCTCAACTTCATCGGCACGGCCAATGAAACCTCAGTCGTCGACGCCATCCGCGAGTACGATCCCGATCTCGCCCAGAAGATTCTCGACGAAATGTTCGTTTTCGAGAACCTGATGGATATCGACGACCGCTCGATCCAACTCATTCTGCGCGAAGTGCAATCCGACTCGCTGATCCTTGCCCTCAAAGGCGCGTCGCCAGAGCTACGCGAGAAGATTTTCAAGAACATGTCGCAGCGTGCGGCCGAAATGTTGCGCGAAGATCTCGAATCCAAGGGACCGGTGCGCCTTTCGGAGGTCGAAGCCGAGCAGAAGGAAATCCTCAAGGTGGTTCGCCGCCTTGCCGACGAAGGACAGATCGTCATCGGTGGCGCCGGTGGCGAGCAGATGCTCTGATTCAGCGCTGAACAATGATTATTCCCAAAGAGGAGCTCACCCACTTTCACCGCTGGCAGGCCGGGTCTTTCGACGCCAAGCCTGTACCAGTCGTCGAAGTACAGACGCCAGCCCCGGACACTCACGATGCGCCCCCCGCGGACGTGCAATCGAATCAGGAATTTAAGCTCCCAACCGCCGAAGACATTGAGCGGATGCACGAAGAAGCCCGCAGCTCGGGGTATCAGGCCGGGTTTGCCGAAGGGCAAGCGGCAGGGGAAAAACAGGCGCGAGAAATCGCCGAAGCCCAAGCCCAGCAATTCTCCTCACTGATCAGCAATCTAAAAAACGCCGTCGCCAACCTCGAGCAAACCGCGGCGGACCAACTGCTTGCGCTGGCTGTCGAAATCGCCGCTCAAGTGACCCGAAGTGCTATCACCCTCAAGCCTGAACTGCTGCTGCCGGTGATTCGGGAAGCCGTTAGTGCCTTGCCAATGCACCACGCCCACGTTGTCCTCCGCCTGAATCCAGGCGATATCGAACATGTACGAGCCGCAGCTGGCGAGCAACTTACCCAGATCGGCGCTCAACTCATCGAAGACAATTCGGTCACCCAAGGGGGATGCTTACTGCAGGCCGGATCCAGCGAAGTCGATGCGACTATCGAAACCCGCTGGAAGCGTGTACTTGAAGCCATTGGAACAGAACCTCAGGAATGGCTGAAACCCTAAACCCCGACGACTTGCCAGACCACTCGGCACGCTGGAACAGTTTTCTGCAGAACTGCAGCACGGCAGCCAGTAATGCCCAGCCGCTTTGGCCCGTCGGACGCCTGACGCGTATTAATGGTCTGGTCATGGAGGCGGCCGGGCTAAAGCTGCCGCTCGGCAGCACCTGCAAGATCTACCCGTCCAGCGGCACACCGATTGAAGCAGAAGTGGTTGGCTTTGCTGGCGAAAAGCTCTATCTGATGCCCTCGGACGACGTCTATGGACTCGCCCCCGGTTCCAAGGTGGTTGCTGTCGAATCGCCAAACATGCTGCCAAAGCTTGGTGGACCACCGCCCTTCCGCCGCCGTGCCATAGACCGGGCCAAGCAAGGACCGGTTGGCGAAGAGTTGCTGGGCCGCGTTCTTGACGGCGTCGGACGCCCCCTCGACAACAAGGGGCCATTGATCGCTGCCGAGACTCGACCGCTGCAAAGCCGGCCGATCAACCCGATGTCGCGTGCCGCCATCCATCAGCCGCTGGATGTCGGCATTCGCGCCATCAACGCCCTGCTGACCGTTGGCCGAGGCCAGCGCATGGGCCTATTCGCCGGCTCAGGCGTCGGCAAGTCAGTACTGCTCGGCATGATGGCCCGCTACACGGAAGCGGAAGTGATTGTCGTCGGACTGATCGGGGAGCGTGGTCGAGAGGTCAAGGAGTTCATCGAACAGATTCTCGGAGAAGAAGGCATGCGGCGCTCCGTCGTCGTTGCCGCCCCGGCTGACACCGGTCCGCTGATGCGACTGCAAGGGGCTGCCTACGCCACTACCATAGCCGAATACTTCCGCGACCAGGGAAAACACGTCCTGCTGATCATGGACTCGCTGACGCGTTATGCCATGGCACAACGCGAAATCGCCCTGGCCATTGGCGAGCCACCAGCCACCCGCGGCTACCCGCCTTCCGTATTCGCTCGCCTGCCGCAACTGGTCGAACGAGCCGGCAATGGACAGGAAGGAGGCGGCTCGATCACCGCGTTTTATACGGTTCTGGCAGAGGGTGACGACCAGCAGGATCCGATTGCCGACTCGGCACGGGCGATCCTTGACGGCCACATCGTATTATCCCGAACCCTCGCCGATGCAGGTCATTACCCGGCAATCGACATTGAACAATCGATCAGCCGGGCCATGGTCAACCTGATCGACGTCCCTCATCTGGATCAGATTCGCAAGTTCAAGGTCTTGTTCGCCCGCTATCAACGGTCGCGCGACCTGATCTCCGTCGGTGCCTACGCACCAGGCTCGGACCCGGTTCTCGATCAGGCGATCAGTCTCTACCCAAGAATGGAAAGTTTTCTGCAGCAGCAATTGATCGAGCAATCAGATTTCCCCAGCAGCCTAGAGGCGCTGAAGACGCTTTTTTAATAGCCCATGACCCAACCCTTCTCGCTCCAGCCGTTGCTTGATCTGATGCAAACCCGCACCGATGAGGCGACACGCCAACTCGGCCAGCTGATTGCCGAAGAACAAAACCAGCGCAGCCGCCTGCAGATGCTCGAACAATACCGTGACGAATACGCACAACGCCTTCGGGAGGCCACACTGCAGGGCGTGACCCGCATGATCCTGCGCAACTATCAGGACTTTCTCGCCCGTATCGACGAAGCAGTCAAGCAGCAGAAAATCGCCGTTGAGAATTCCGAACGTAGCACGAAGACAGGAAAAGAAAACTGGCAGGCACAGAACAAGCAACTAAAAGCGATTGATACGCTGTCGCAGCGCCATGATGCACGTGAACGCTACCGGGAAAACAAACACGATCAAAAGTTGCAGGACGAATTTTCCACCCGAAAATTCGGGGCCAGGGAAGATACAGACAGCAAGTAGCCACACAGGCACGTATTTCGCTTAACACCTCCCGACATATTTATCTTTCGAGGGGCAAGCATGGGCTTGACTGTCATAT
>JAGTRV010000025.1 GCA_018262245.1 Pseudomonadota bacterium
TGATCGCGGGCTTGTTCTGCCGGGTCATTCCGCGCTGGGTGGCTCATACCGCTACCATCGCCGGTGTCGCCATTGCCTTCATTACCTCAGTCATCATCTTCAAGGATGTCCAGGCTGGCCACACCTACAATGGTGCGGTCTATACCTGGCTGACCAGCGGTGACTACAAGTTCGAAGTCGGTTTCCTGATTGATACGCTGACCACCACGATGATGCTGGTCGTCACCTTCGTGTCGTTGATGGTACATATCTACACCATCGGTTACATGCAGGAAGACCCGGGCTATAACCGTTTCTTCAGCTACATCTCGTTGTTTACCTTCTCCATGCTGATGCTGGTGATGAGCAACAACTTCATGCAGCTCTTCTTCGGCTGGGAGGCCGTGGGCCTGGTCTCCTACCTGCTGATTGGCTTCTGGTACACCCGCCCGACGGCGATCTTCGCCAATATGAAGGCTTTCTTGGTTAACCGTGTCGGTGACTTCGGCTTCATCCTCGGCATCGGCCTTGTGCTGGCCTACTGCGGTTCGCTTGATTACGCGACTGTCTTCGCGAAAGCCCCGACTCTTGCCGAAACCACGATCAACCTGTTTGCAGGTCGCGAGTGGGCTACCGTTTCGTTGATGACCGCGACCTGTATCTGCCTGTTCATCGGCGCTATGGGCAAATCGGCTCAGGTCCCGCTGCACGTCTGGCTGCCGGATTCGATGGAAGGCCCGACCCCGATCTCCGCACTGATCCACGCTGCAACGATGGTGACTGCAGGTATCTTCATGGTCGCCCGGATGTCGCCGCTATTCGAATTGTCGACCACTGCACTGTCCTTCGTTATCGTAATCGGTGCTATCACCGCGCTGTTCATGGGCTTCCTGGGTATTATCCAGAACGACATCAAGCGCGTCGTTGCCTACTCGACGCTGTCGCAGCTCGGTTACATGACGGTCGCGCTCGGTGCTTCCGCCTACTCTGTCGCCATCTTCCACCTGATGACGCACGCCTTCTTCAAGGCGCTGCTGTTCCTTGGTGCCGGCTCGGTGATCATCGGCATGCATCACGACCAGGATATCCGCAACATGGGTGGTCTGCGCAAATATATGCCGATCACTTGGATTACTTCTCTGGTTGGTTCGCTGGCATTGATTGGTACTCCGTTCCTGTCTGGCTTCTACTCCAAGGACTCGATCATCGAGGCTGCCCAAGTGGCCTATCATCATGGTCAGCCGGGGGCTGCGTTTGCTTATTACGCAGTTCTGGCCGGTGTCTTCATTACTGCTTTCTACTCTTTCCGCATGTACTTCCTGGTTTTCCATGGCGAGGAACGTTTTGGCAAGGCGGACGATGCGCATCACCATGAACATCATGGCGACCACGACGACGAGGAAGCTTCGCACGACCATCATCACGGTCTGGCACCGGGTCAAAAGCCACACGAAACGCCGTGGGTGGTCACTTTGCCGCTGGTCTTGCTGGCTATCCCCTCGCTGTTGATTGGCTTCTTCGCGATTGAGCCGATGCTATACGGTGACTATTTCAAAGGGGTGATCTTCGTCAATGCGGAGGCCCATCCGGCCATGGAGCACCTGGCTGAAGAGTTCCACGGTGCTGTAGCCATGGGCATGCATTCGTTCACCTCGTTGCCGTTCATTCTGGCTCTATCTGGTGTTGTGGTCTCCTGGTTCTTCTACATGAAGCGCCCGGATATTCCGGCAGCCATTCAGCGTCGTTTCTCGGCGATCCACACGCTGTTCGAAAACAAATACTACTTCGACAAGTTCAACGAAGTCGTATTCGCTGGTGGCGCCCGGATGCTCGGCAAGGCTTTCTGGCGGGGCGGCGATGTCGCCGTTATTGATGGTCTGATCGTCAATGGTTCAGCCAAGCTTGTTGGATGGATTTCATCCGTGACCCGCCTGTTCCAGACCGGTTACGTTTATCACTACGCTTTCACCATGATCATTGGCGTCTTTGTGCTGATGACCCTGTGGATCAACCGCGCCTGATCGAAGAGTTCGCAGAGTACCAAGGAAAAACATGTCGAATTACCTGCTCACCCTCGCCATCTGGGTCCCGATTTTCGGCGGCTTGGCAGTACTTGTAGCCGGCTCGCTGGGTAATGACTCCAAGACGCGTGGCTTAGCGCTTCTCGTGGCAGTCGCTAGCTTTCTAGTCACTATTCCGCTTTGGACCAAGTTCGATATCGCCAACGGCGGTATGCAGTTCGTCGAACTGGTCAATTGGATACCGCGTTTCAACATCAACTACCATCTGGGTGTTGATGGCATCTCCATGCTGTTTGTGGTGCTGAATGCCTTTATCACGATCATCGTGGTGGCAGCCGGTTGGGAAGTTATCCAGAACAAGGTTGCCCAGTACAACGCAGCGTTCCTGATCATGTCCGGTTTGATGAATGGCATCTTCACTTCGCTGGACGGCGTGCTGTTCTATGTGTTCTTCGAGGCCTCGCTGATTCCGCTGTACCTGATCATCGGTGTGTGGGGCGGCCCGAATCGGGTTTATGCTGCGTTCAAGTTCTTCCTCTATACCCTGTTTGGTTCCCTGCTGTTCCTGCTGGCCCTGATGTATCTGTTCATCCAGTCCGGTGGCAGCTTCTCGATCCTTGAATGGCACAAGCTGCCGATCGCTCTCGGTCCGCAGATCTGGCTGTTCTTGGCTTTCCTGATCGCCTTCGCCGTCAAGGTTCCGATGTGGCCGGTGCATACATGGTTGCCGGATGCCCACGTCGAAGCGCCGACGGGCGGCTCCATCGTGCTGGCCGCCATCGCACTGAAGCTCGGTGCCTACGGTTTCCTGCGATTCTCGCTGCCGATCGCTCCGGATGCCTCGCATGAACTCTCCGGTCTGGTTGTCGCGCTTTCGCTGATCGCTGTTGTCTATATCGGCTTTGTCGCCCTCGTTCAGGAGGACATGAAGAAGCTGGTGGCTTATTCGTCTATCGCTCACATGGGCTTCGTCACGCTGGGTTTCTTCATGTTCAGCGCGATGGGTATTGAAGGTGCGCTGGTTCAGATGGTCTCGCACGGCTTTGTTTCCGGCGCGATGTTCTTCTGTATCGGTGTCATGTATGACCGTGTCCACAGCCGTCAGATCGCCGATTACGGTGGCGTGGTAAATACCATGCCGAAGTTCGCGGCCCTGTTCATGCTATTTACCATGGCCAACTCTGGTTTGCCGGCAACCTCCGGCTTCGTCGGTGAGTTCATGGTGATTCTCGGTGCTGTCAAGTTCAATTTCTGGGTAGCCTTCGCCGCAGCGAGTTCGATGATCGTTGGTGCTGCCTATTCGTTGTGGATGTATAAGCGCGTCATCTTCGGTGACGTCGCCAATCACCATGTAGCCGAACTTAGCGACATCAATATGCGTGAATTTGCGATCCTCGCAGTGCTGGCAGTCGCCACGCTGTGGATGGGCGTCTATCCGCAGCCTTTCACCGAAGTCATGCACGCCTCGGTCAACGACCTGCTGCATCACGTTGCCATCAGCAAGATTCAATAAACGGTAGCCGACATGTTCGACAATTTTGTTGTCCCCAATCTTCTGCCCGCTGCGCCGGAAATCTTTCTGGCGACGATGGCGCTGGCCATCCTGATGATCGATTTGCTGGTCAAGGACAGCCGGCGCACGGTCACCTTCGTGCTGACCCAGCTTACGTTGATCGGTTGCGCCGCGATTCAGTTTGCGACCAGCACCGGCGAGATTACTTACACCTTCAGCAATATGTTTGTGGACGATTTGATGTCCGACCTGCTGAAGTTGTTCCTCTACATGACCGTTGTCATTGTGATGTTCTACTCGCGTGGTTACGTCATCGACCGCGAGTCGATGAACAAGGGGGAATACTACGTGCTGGCGCTGTTCGCAACGCTAGGCATGATGGTGATGATTTCCGCCAATCATTTCCTGACGATCTATATCGGTCTGGAACTGCTCTCGCTGTCTCTCTACGCGATGGTTGCCATGAATCGCGACTCGGTGCTTTCCACTGAGGCTGCGATGAAGTACTTCGTTCTTGGTGCCCTGGCTTCTGGTCTGCTGCTCTACGGTATGTCGATGATTTACGGTGCCACCGGTACTCTGGAGATCACCGGCATCGCCGAACGCCTCTACGGTGGCGGAGTTAACAAGAGCGTGCTGGTCTTTGGTCTGGTTTTTCTGGTTGCCGGTCTCGCTTTCAAGCTCGGTGTCGTACCGTTCCACATGTGGATTCCGGACGTTTATCAAGGCGCTCCGACCTCGGTTACGTTGTTTATTGGCTCTGCCCCCAAGCTGGCTGCATTTGCCATCGTCATGCGGCTGCTGGTTAATGGTCTGATTACCCTGGCTGCAGATTGGCAAGCCATGCTGGTCATCCTGTCTGTGCTATCGATGGCTATCGGTAACCTGGCAGCCATTGCTCAGACCAACCTGAAGCGCATGCTGGCCTATTCCGCCATCTCGCACATGGGTTTCATGCTGCTCGGTATCGTGACCGGTGTGGTCGGTGGTGATGCGCGCTACGCCTTGAATGCCTACAGTTCGTCGATGTTCTATGTCATTTCTTACGTGCTGATGAGTGCCGGTACCTTCGGCATGATTCTTATGATGTCGCGTGCCGGCTTTGAAGCTGAAGAACTGGATGACTATAAAGGCTTGAACAAGCGTAGTCCGTGGTTTGCCGGAATCATGCTGATGCTGATGTTCTCCATGGCGGGCGTTCCGTTCTTTATCGGCTTCTTTGCCAAGTTTTCGGTGCTGCAGGCGGTTGTTGCAGCCGGTCCAGGTTATATGTGGCTGGCCATCGTTGCCGTGCTGTTCTCGCTGATTGGTGCGTTCTATTACCTGCGTGTCGTCAAACTGATGTATTTCGACGCACCGGCTGACGAAACTCCGCTCTCCGCTCCAATGGACATGCGTATCCTGATTTCTGCCAACGGCCTTGCTGTTGCGCTGCTCGGTATCTTCCCGCAGGTGATCATGTCGCTCTGTGCCTACGCGCTGTTGCGATCGCTCTGATGCTGGCCTGAAAACAAGTTTGCAGAACGCCCCGCCAGTCGGGGCGTTTTATTTTGTGGAGTTTCGTTATGTCGCATGATGCACACTTGATCGAATCGGAAGTCTCGACCGAGACGGTTTTTGCGGGCGCCTTGCTCAATGTACGCAAGGATTGTGTCCTTCTACCTAATGGCAAGGAATCAATCCGCGAATACATTGTTCATCCCGGTGCTGTTGTCATCCTGGCGTTCCTGGACAATGGCAATCTGCTGTTCGAGCGCCAGTACCGCTATCCGTTGCGTCGGGTCTTTCTCGAATTGCCGGCCGGCAAGATCGATCATGGTGAAGCCATCATCGATACGGCCCGGCGTGAACTGAAGGAAGAAACGGGCTACGTTGCCAGTGAATGGGAATACCTTGGCGTGATGCATCCGTGCATCGGCTACTCCGATGAACGCATAGAGATTTTCGCCGCTCGCGGCCTGCATCTGGCCGGTGAAAGGGAACTCGATCACAACGAGTTTCTGGATGTGATTGAACTATCGCCAGCCGAAGCAAAGCAGGCAGTTTGGGATGGTCGCATCACTGACGCCAAAAGCATCACTTCCTTGTTCTGGCTGGATCGTCCCTAGGAACAGGAAATTGACCACCTTGATGGTCGCAACGACGTAACGAAAAAGGCCCCGGAAAATTTCCGGGGCCTTTTAATTTGATGCTTGGGGTAACTCTTTAGCCGCAGGTACCAACAGCCCCGCAGGCCGTGCAAAAGTCACAGCCATCCTTGCGGATCATCGTGTGGTTGCCGCATTCGCTGCACAGTTTGCCCTGGGTTGGCAGCACCTTGTTGCTGATGGTGTCTTCTGGCGCTTCCAGGATGCCCATTTGCTGCAGCGGGAATCCGGTTTCGTCGAGAATGCCGAGCATGGCGTAGCGGTGGATGATCAGGTTGGCGATGTAGGCCACCGTGGAAGGATAGGTCTGCTGTTTGCGCGAACCCGGCACGAAGGCCATGAAGTCGCCGAGCGGCTCGGAGTAATCGATCAGCTTGCGCAGCTTCATGCCGATCCATGCCGGGTCGAGGACGCGCATGTCGAGCGACAGCAGCTTGGATAGGCCATCAAGGGCGCGCGGGTAGTTGCCGGAGAGCCACATCGAATAGGGACGGGTAACGCCGTCGGGCAGGGTGATCTCCTTGAGGCCGAGGACAAAGTCTTCGCCGGTTGAAGGATTGTTGATGTCCACCGTCCAGGACAGCGTGCCATCGGTGCCGGTCTTCGGTTCCTTGGCGCTGAACAACGCATCCTTCACCGGCGTCGGGCCTTCGTGCTTGAAGGCGCCGAGTTGTTCGCAACGCCAGCTGATGACCTGGGCCATGGCGGAAACGACGGATGGCACGCGTTTGCGCTCGCCGTGCGGCGGCATCGGCATTTCGAAAGAGTCACCCGGTGTTTTGGCCAGTGCTTCCAGCTTCATTTGCAGCCAGGCATGGTCGTTGGCGCGCATGTCCATCGACAGGGTCTTGGCGACGGCACCGAGGCCGCGCGGTTCGGCCGGCCCGTTGGCCCAGACTTCGAACGGCCAAGCACGGCCTTCCGGCTCAACGTGGCCGACGAACAGCGCGAACTTGCCGATCGGCGAGTCGAGCATGTAGGTCCAGCACAGATTGCCTTCCGGCAGGTTCGGACGACCAGGCCAGCGCAGGCTGGCGAGCACCGGGGCCGGCAGGTTCTTGATCGACAGGCGGCGGTTGGCGTCGGAGACGAAATCCTGCGGCGCTTTGGCATCAGCGTCGGCCTTGGCCGGCTCGCTGCTGGTCACCGACAGCACGGAACCGAGCACGCTGTTCGGGCGGTAGGTGGCCAGACCCTTGAGACCGGATTTCCAGGCGCTCATGTAGAGATCCTGGAAGTCAGTGTAGGGATAGTCGGCCGGTACGTTAACGGTCTTGGAGATCGAGGTGTCGATGAACGGGGCTACGGCGGCAACCATGTCGCTGTGCGCTTGGGCGGAGATTTCCAGTGCCGTGACAAAGAAGTCCGGCAGCTTGGAAACGTCGCCGCCACGGTGCTTGTAGAGACGCCAGGCGTAGTCTTCGACCGAGTATTCCTTGATCGTGCCGTCCTGCATGCGCTTCTTGCGGTTGTAAGTCCAGGAGAACGGCGGTTCGATGCCGTTCGAGGCGTTGTCGGCGAAGGCCAGCGAAATGGTGCCGGTCGGCGCGATGGACAGCAGGTGCGAGTTGCGCAGGCCGTGCTTGCGGATTTCGGCCTTGACGTCGGTCGGCAGGCGCGAAGCGAAGTTGCCGCCGGAGAGGTACAGTTCGGCGTTGAACAGCGGGAAGGGGCCGCGCTCCTTGGCCATTTCGACCGAGTACATGTAGGCAGTGTCGCGCATGAATTCGCTGATGCGGGCAGCCATGGCGCGGGCTTCCGGCTTGTCGTAGCGCAGGCGGAGCATGGCCAGCGCATCGCCCAGGCCGGTGTAACCGAGGCCGACGCGACGCTTGTTGGCGGCTTCCTGCTGCTGGCGCTCAAGCGGCCAGTGGGTGGCGTCGAGGACGTTGTCGAGCATGCGGGTGGAGATGCGGATGACTTCGGCGAAGGCGTCGAAATCGAACTCGGCCTGCTCGGAGAAGGCGTCCTTGACGTATAGCGTCAGGTTGATCGAACCCAGACAGCAGCAGCCATACGGCGGCAGCGGTTGTTCGGCGCAGGGGTTGGTGGCCTCGATCACTTCGCAGTAATTGAGGTTGTTGTCCTTGTTCATGCGGTCAAGGAACAGGATGCCCGGCTCGGCGTGGTCGTAGGTGGACTTCATCACCTGGTCCCACAGATCGCGGGCGCGCACCTTACGGTAAACCCAGATGCCGTCTTCGCGCTGATAGGCGCCAGCGGCGCGCATGTCGGCGTTCGGCTCGGCGCGGTGCAGCAGCTCGACATCACCGTCGGCGTCGACGGCTTCCATGAACGGGTCGGTGACGCCGATGGAGATGTTGAAGTTGGTCAGGTCGCCCTTGTCCTTGGCGTGGATGAACTCCTCGATATCAGGGTGGTCGCAACGCAGCACGCCCATTTGCGCGCCACGGCGGGCACCGGCGGATTCGACGGTTTCGCAGGAGCGGTCGAACACCCGCATGTAGGAAACCGGGCCGGATGCGCGCGACTGGGTACCCTTGACGCGGGCGCCCTGGGGGCGGATGGAGGAGAAGTCATAACCGACACCGCCACCACGACGCATGGTTTCAGCGGCCTGGGCCAGCGCGGTGTAGATGCCGGGCTTGCCTTCAGTGTTTTCGACGATGGAGTCACCAACCGGTTGCACGAAGCAGTTGATCAGCGTGGCCTGCAGGTCGGTACCGGCGGCAGAGTTGATCCGGCCGGCCGGGATGAAACCGTTTTCCTGGGCCCACAGGAACTTGTTTTCCCAGTGGGCACGGTCGGCTTCCTGCTCGACCTGGGCCAGCGCGTAGGCGACGCGGCGCCGCACGTCGTGAACGTTGGTTTCCTTGCCCTTGGCGTATTTTTCGATTAGCACTTCGCCGGAAATTTCCTGTTCCGGCAGCGGGGAAAACTCCGGTGCAGCGGGGATGTCTGTCAGCGAAAGCTGTTCGGCAATTTTGCTCATCAAGGGCTCCTCTACAAAATTCTGATTGTCTGGGTTATTAATCTTGGAATGTTGCAAAGCTACTAGATATAGTGCCCAAAGGCAATGTCTTGACTATATGCGGTGTTTTGTGTGTTTGTTGTTTGGGATGCCGTTGGGGTAAAAAAAGCCCGAAAAAACAATGCTCCGGGCACCTTGCGGTGGCCGAAGCATGTTCAAAATATTTTTGTTCGGAGGCCGTTATTGAGCGACGTCTTGTGTCTTGTCGTTGGTCCCGTTTGCGGGGGCAATGAGCACATTGGTGATGCCCCTGCCCGCTAAGGGGAGGTCATTTTTCCACGCCCTGAATCGGTAGCCAGAACTTGAAAGTTGTTCCTTGGCCCGGGGTGCTGGCGACATCGAAACGTCCTCGATGTTTTTTGACAATGATGTCGTAGGAGATCGATAGCCCGAGGCCGGTACCCTGGCCGACCGGCTTGGTGGTGAAGAAGGGGTCGAATACGCGGTGGCATACTTCCGCCGTCATGCCTTTACCGGTGTCGGAAATCTCGAACCAGACATGGGCGTTCTCCTGGCCGGAACGGACCGTGATCCTGCCGTGTGTCTCAATGGCCTGTGCGGCATTGACCAGCAAGTTCATGAAAACCTGGTTGATCTGGGCCGGCACACACTCGACTTCAGGGATATCGCCCAGATCGCGGACCACGTCGGCTTTGTATTTCAACTCGTTCCAGACAACGTTCAGGGTGCTTTCCAGGGCAGCGTTGAGATTGGCCAGCTGATATTCGGCCTGATCGACACGGGAAAAGTCCTTGAGGTCCTGGACAATCTTGGTCACGCGTCCCAAGCCCTCCTGGGATTCGATGAGCAGGGAAGGCAGGTCTTCACGCAGAAAGTCGATGTCGGCCGCTCGCCGGGCAGCCTCAATTTGGGCAGGGTCGCCGCCTGCCGCGACCGCTTCATAGGCGTCGACGACGCCGAGCAGGTTGTTGATATAGGTCTTCAGCGTTCCCAGGTTGGAGTTGACGAAGCCGACAGGGTTGTTGATTTCGTGGGCGACGCCAGCCGCGAGTTGGCCAATTGCCGCCATTTTTTCCGACTGCAGCAATTGCTGCTGGGCTTCTTCAATTTTTGAAAGCAGGACTTCGAGCTCGCGCCGCTCGTTTTCCAGTTCGGTATTGGCGGTGGCCAACTGGGTCGTGCGTTGAACGACCAGGCTTTCCAGCTGGTTCTGGTGTTGCAGCAAGCTTTCCTGGGCGCGGTGCCGTTCGGTGACGTCCTGCAAGGTCTCGATTGCACCGATCAACTCACCATTGGCGTTGCGTAGCGGGGCTGCCGTGAAAGCCAGCCACAAGCCATTCGGCCCCAGGCCTTCAAAAAAGGCCTCGCCTTCAAACGCATCCTGAATCAATGAAGAGCGCCTGAAGCGATCCTTGTAATATTCCTCGTACTGCGCTTCCAGGCTGCCATTGACGATCAGGTCCGCCATCACCGGGCGGTATTCCTTGTAGAAGGCCTTCCAGTGTAACTGGGTCCCCACCATCTCTGCGCTGGACAGGCCGCTGACCACGGCGCAAGCCTTGTTCCAATGGGTGATCCGATGCTGGGCATCGATCACGAAGGTCGGCACCGGATCGCCATCGATGATCTGGGCAAGCAATTGCTCCATGCCGCGCTTGGCGGCCTCGGACCGCCGGTGTTCGGACTCGAGCAGCTTTTTCTGGGTGATTTCAATCTGCTTCATGGCCAATTGCAGTCGCCCTTGCTCGACCAGCAACTGTTGATTGGATTGCATCAGATCAGCTGTTTGTGCTGCGACTTGCGCCCCCAGGCTGGCATTGAGCTTCTCCAATGCCTCGTTGCGACTGGCGACCATGCGGAACAAGGCGTTCATCGCATCGAGCAGGCTGGCGGTCGACGGGTCATGAGGGATTCTTTTCTCGGCCTCGAAAGCCGCTTCCGGCGTGGCACCGGCACGGATCTTTGCGATCTGGCGGGCCATCGACTGATCAATGCCGAGGATGTGATGAGCCAGCCAGCTACTGAGGAAACGCAGCAGATATTCAACATCGGCTTTGCCGCCCTGGAACTCCAGCATTTTTCCAACTTGGCGGGCAAATTCCTGATGCACTGCGACGTGCGCCTGAATGAAGCGGGGGTCACAATGCATCTGCTCCATCAGCTCCTCCTCGTGTCCGAAGTGCATCACGGCATAGTTGGCCAAGCTGGCCAATACCCGCTGGATATCGTCATCCTGCGCCGGCACGGATTGGTGTTCGATGACCCAGTTGATGATACGCACCAGTTCCTGATGCTCCTCATCAACCTGCGCTTCTCCTGTCATGTAGCGCTCGTTCCAGACAAATGCGTCCATTTTTAGTCCTCTCCGGCCTGTGGGCCGAGAACACGCAGAATTTCCTCCAGGCTGGTAGCGCCGGACTGAACGCGCTCCAAGGCGTGGCAACCAATGCCCCGCAAGCCTTTCTGGCGGACCAGGCGACGAATTTCCAGCACGCTGGCACCGCTGCCGATCCGGTCGCGTAATTCGTCATCAAGCGCCAGTACTTCATACAGACCGACCCGCCCTTTGTAACCCGAGCCATGACAGTGGTTGCAGCCGGCGCCGCGATAGCTTCGTTCAAGCAGGGCAAAGTGACCGCCCAGTCTTGCCCGCAGTGCCGGCTCGGCATCGACCTCGGTACGGCAATGCGGGCAGATCTGGCGGACCAGTCGCTGAGCGATGATGCCTTCCAGCGCCGTGGCGACGATATAGGGCTTGAGGCCAAGGTCGAACAGGCGGGCGATCGTCGCGATCGCCGAATTGGTGTGCAGGGTCGAATAAACGAGGTGGCCGGTCAGGGCGGCATGAAAAGCCACCTCGGCGGTTTCGAAGTCACGGATTTCGCCGAGCAGCACAACATCCGGATCCTGGCGCAACAAGGCACGCAAAATGGATGGGAAAGTCAGACCGATCTTTTCCTTGACCAGGACCTGCCCGGCCATGTCGAGGTAGTACTCGACCGGATCTTCGATGGTGACGTAGTTCTTGTCCGGTGTTGCATCGTGTTGGAGCAGCGAATACAAGGTGGTTGTCTTGCCGCTGCCGGTCGGGCCGGTCGCCAGGATGATGCCCTGCGGCCGGGCCACCATGTCGGCGACGCGCGGCAGGTCGACGGGCGAGAAGCCAAGGCGGTCCAGGGTATGCACCGTTGAATTGCGGTCGAGAATGCGCATGACCACCTTCTCGCCGTTGATCGTCGGCAGGGTGGAAATGCGCAGATCCACCATGCGCATCGGCGTCTTGACGGTGATCCGGCCATCCTGTGGTCGCCGGCGTTCGGAAATGTCCAGTTCGGACATGATTTTCAGGCGCGACACCAGCGACTGGTGCAGGTGGTGCGGGATCTGAATCTTGTCGGTCAGCACGCCGTCGATCCGGTAGCGGACGACAACGGACTTGATCCGGGGCTGGATGTGGATGTCGGAAGCGCCGAGCCGGATGGCTTCGAGAATGATTGCGTTGGCCAGACGGATGGCTGGCGGGGCCTCGGTTTCGCGGAGCAGGTCTTCGAGCTGGGCGGTGTCCTCCTCCTCAATGACGATCTCGATCCCCTCGTAAGGGTCCGGGCTGCTGACCAGGGTCTCCAGTTCCTTGAAATCGACGCTGCCTTCGCCGTACAGCTCATTGATTTTGTTGCGGATTGCCTCGGTGTCGGCCGTGACGATTTTCAGGTCGAGACCGGCCGTGAAACGTACTTCGTCGATCAGGCCCTCGTCGAGCGGGTCCGCCATCGCCAGCAGCAGGCGCCGGCCTTCCAGCTTGAGCGGGACGACCAGCTGGCGCTGGCAGAAACTGTGCGGGATCAGCTCGGCCAGCACTGCATCGATACGGAATTCCGGTAGCTGGACCTCGTCGATCAGCATTTCCGACTTGAGCAGGGTGCGAATCTGCCGCTCGCTGATCCAGTCCTTTTCGAGGAGCAGGGCGATCAGCGGCTCCTTGCGTCGCTCCTGCAGCAAGGTCAGTTCCTGCAACTGGGCCGCGTTGAGCAGGTTTTTCTTGTGCAGCATGATGCCCAGTCGACTGCGGTGGGTCACCGCCAGGCGATTCAGTGCCGAGATTTCCTTGGATTTCTTCTCGTTTTCGGTCTTCAGAACCCGGTTGCGGGTGATCAGGTCGAACTGCTCCAAAGCCAGTGCGACGGTGACACGCAGATCGTCATCGTTCCACGGCTTGAGGATGAATTTGTATACCGCACCTTCGTTGATGGCGCCCATTACGGCATCGGTATTGGCATGGCCGGTCAGCATGATGCGGATCGTTTCCGGTGAACGTTGCTTGACCTCGCGCAGGAACTGGGCGCCGTTCATGCCAGGCATCATGAAGTCACTGATGATCAACTGGAAATTGCCTTCTGCCATGCGCTGCAGACCTTCGTCGCCGCTGCCGGCAGTCACTACCTCATAGTTTTCCTGACGGAATACGCGCGTCAGCGCCTTGACGATGCCGACTTCGTCATCGACGATCAGCAGGCGGTATTTCGGCGGCGTCAGGTGACTGGCCGGCGCTTGCGGCGTGCTGGTCTGGCCGGTGAAGAGTGCCGAATAGTCAGTCATGGTGGTGTTGGAAAACTGAGGTTGATCGTGGTGCCTTGCCCCGGTTCGCTGGCAATCGTGAGATGGCCGCTATGGGCGAGGACGATGTTGCGAGCAGTGCTCAGGCCCAGCCCGGCACCGCTGCCGACCGGGCGGGTGGTGAAGAAGGGCTCGAAAGCACGTTCGCGCTGCTCGGCGCCCATGCCGATGCCGTTATCGGTGATGCTGATGGCAATCTCCTGAGGGGTACGGCGGCTGGAAATGCGCACGACACCGGAGTGGCCGGCATCCTGGATGGCCTGTACCGCATTGTGGATCAGATTGTAGAAAAGCTGGTTGAGATGGCCGGGCAGGCACACGATGGCCGGTAGATCGCCCAACTCGACCTGCAGGCTGACCCCGGGCGGCAGCTGTCGCTCGATGACGCTGATCGCATGGCGGATGCTGTCGTTGAGGTCAGACAGTTCTTCGGTGGCGCGATCGACATTGGAGAAACTCTTGAGGTCGGCCACGATGCGAGCGATCCGTTCCAGCCCCACGGCCGTCTCGCCGAGCAGGTCGAGGCCATCTTCGAGCACGAAATCCATGTCGAGTTCGCGCCAGGCGGTCTCGACATCGTCCAATCTGGTTTTCAGGGTCGCCAGCTTTTTCAGGTAGAGGCTAAAGGTACTCAAATTGCTGCGGGCGAAACCGAGCGGATTGTTGATCTCGTGCGCCATGCCGGCCGCCAGCTGGCCGACCGAGGCGAGCTTCTCGGCCTGGTAGAGCATCTGCTGGCGTTCGTCGAGCTGGGCGACCTGCGCCTTGACGCGGCTCTCCAGTTCGCCGGCCAATGTCTTGTAGCGGGTCTCCGATTCGAGCAGGCGGGCATGTTCGCGCTTCAGGGTCTCGAAATCCTCGGCTACCGCTTCCAGATGCAGGCTTGAAGCCATCCTGAAGCGGACCTGGATGCGTAGCAACTGGGTCAGGAAGCCGGCACCGGCTTGCAGCGTGCCGGGCGCTGCTGTCGTGCTGGCCAGGTAGCCGATGGGCTCCAGTTCCAGGGTCAGGGCTTCGCGGCCCGCCTTGCTATCGACAACGCCCCAGAAAGTTTTTCCGAGCGCATCGACGATAGCGGCATCGCCACCGAGCAGTTGCGCCAGTAAGGGGCCAATGCGTTCGAGTATGGCCGGTTCGAGCAATTCGGCCAGGCTCCATTCGCGGTCGAAGGCAAGCTCGCTCATGCTCGCCCCAGAGCGCCCGCGATGAATGCGGCTTCGTCCAGGCCGTGTTCGCTGGCCAGGGCCAGGTTATCGGCGTGGCGGCGATAAAGCGCGGTGAGCAAGGTGCGGAAGGTTTCTGCTACCCCGCGGCCATCGAGGGCGATGGCGAAGACCAGCGGCCACGGTGCGGCGCTCCAGCGTTGGCGGATTTCCGCCTCGGGGACGGCAGTGGGCAGGTCGCATTTGTTGAACTGGACGACCAGCGGCAGGTGTTCAAAATCCAACCCAACCCGACGACAGTTCTCGGTCATGCTCTGGAAGGATTCAGCGTTGTTGGTTTCCTGTGTCCGGTCGGCATCGGCGACGAAGACGACGCCATCGGCGCGTGACAGGACGGCTTTGCGCGTGCCGTCGTGGGCGATCTGGCCGGGCACGGTGAACAGGCGGAACTTGATCAGCAGGCCGGAGGGAGCGCGGAAACCGAGCGGCAGCAGGTCGAAGAACAGGGTACGGTCGTCCTTGGTCTCCATGGTCATGATCTCGCCCTTCAGCTCCGGGGCGAGCAGATCATGCAGACGCAGCAGATTGGTCGTCTTGCCGCTCTGCGCCGGCCCGTAGTAGACCAGTTTGAAGCTTAGGCTGTTGTCCTGGCGCTCGCTCATGCTCGCTCAGCTTTTTGTCTGAAACTCTGGGTCGAGAATGACTGAACCGTCCGGTCCCCAATTGACATCGGTGATGCCCGGCTCGATGGCTTCCAGCCGTTCCGCCTCGACCTGTTCCGGGGTGGTGTCGCCCATTTCCATGCGCACCAGGTTGGCCAGTTGGCGGTTTTCGAGCAGCAGTTCGCGGTGGGCGAGGGCTTGGCCGATGGCTGACATCAGGTCGTAGTCGTTCCAAGGTTTGCCGATGAAACGGTCAATGCCGACTTCGTTCACCGCCCGGACCAGTGCATTCAGATCGGCATAGCCGGACAGGATCAGGCGCGCCGCATCGGGCTGGATCTCCTTGGTCGCCTTGAGGAACTCAATGCCGTCCATGATCGGCATCCGGTAATCGCTGATGAACAGGTCGTAGCTGTCCCGGTGTGCCGCTTCAAGGGCAGCTTCGGGTGAGGTGTAGGTTTCCACTTCGAGCTGGAAAGTCTTGCCGCCAAAGGCACAGGGTGCCAGGCGCAGGATGCGTTTCAGGGACTTGAGGATCGATTCTTCGTCGTCGACGAGCATGATACGGCTCATTTTTCCTCCGAGCGGGTGTAGAGGGTCAGGTTGTGCTGTTCGGCCTGCTCCAGCCTGACCAGTTGATTGATGATATCCGTCGTCAGCACACTGCCCTTGGCCAGAAGCAGATAGCCGTCACGGTGAGCCAGTTCACGGGTCAGGACCATGCCCGGCTTCAGGTGCATGGTGCGTAATGGCAACTCTACCGGGCCGCTCTTCTGAGTTTCGCCGATCAGGCGCACGAAAGCCTCGACCGCCGTCGGATCGTAGCGCTTGCCGCGATTATCGATCAGGAAGGCCAGTGCTTCTTCCTGACGCAGGGGACGCTGGACCAGAGTGCCGATCTGCAGGGCGTCGTAGTCGTTGACCACGGCCAGAATGCGGGCGCCAAGCGGGATCGCAATGCCGGCCAGGCGGTCCGGGTAGCCGCTGCCGTCGAAGCATTCGTGGTGGTGGCGAACAAGGATGGCCGCCTCCTTGCAGCGGTCGATGGCCATCAGCAGGTTTTGGCCGATCTGCGGGTGTTTCATGACCTGCGCCCGCTGCTCGGCGCTGAGCGTATTGAACGATTTGCTGAGGATTTCGTCGGACAGGCCGAGTTTGCCGATGTCGTGCAGCAGGCCGGCAAGCATGACGTTCTGGACATCGACGTCACTCAGTTCGAGGCGCTGAGCCAGTGTGCGTGCCATGTCAGCGACGCGGCGGCCGTGGCCGGCCATCCGGCTGCCGCTCTGGCCAGCCCGCAGCTCGATCAGGCCGGCGAAAACCTGCACGCTGGTCAGGAAGGATTTCTTGAGTTCGCCGTGCGACTGCTCGACAAAGGTCAGCGCCTGCTGCAATTCGGCGGTACGTTCGGCGACCTTCTGCTCCAGATTAACGTTGAGCACCTTCAGTTCTTCGTTCTGGGCCTGGGTCAGCGCGGTCAGGCGACGGTTTTCCACTTCCAGCTGCTGGCGTTCCAGCGCATCCCGAACCGTGTTGACGATTTCGGCGTCGTCCCATGGTTTGGCAATGTAGCGGTAGATTTCGCCCTCGTTGATGGCGGCGACGGTCGAGGTGACGTCGGCGTAGCCGGTAAGCAGGATCCGCATCGTGTTCGGCCAGCGGCCGCGCACCTGCTTGAGGAAGGTGGCGCCATCCATTTCCGGCATGCGCATATCGGAAATGATCAGGTCGACCGCCTCTTGCTCCAGGATGCTCAGGCCGGCAGCACCGCTTTCGGCGATCAGGATGCGATAGCCATGCGGCCGGAACAGGCGGCGCAGGGCCGAAAGGATGCCCGGTTCGTCATCGACGAAGAGCAGGGTGGCGGGGGCGGGTGTTTCGCTCATCGCGAAGTCTCCGGTGGGCTGTTTTTCTGATTGATGGGAAGAATGATGCGGAAGGTCGAGCCGACACCGAGCTGACTATCGACCTCGATGAGACCGTGATGCTTGTCGATAATGCCATAAGAGAGCGACAGGCCGAGGCCAGTGCCCTTGCCGACCGGCTTGGTGGTGAAGAAGGGTTCAAATATACGCGACAGGTGTTCGGGGGCGATGCCCTTGCCTGTATCGGAAAATTCGATGCACACCGCGTCGTCGCCCTGGCGACGGGTGCGGATGGTGATCGTGCCCCGAGTCTCAATGGCGTGGCCGGCATTGACCAGCAGATTCATGAAAACCTGGTTGAGCTGCGAGATCAGGCAATGGATCTTGGGAATATCGCCGTACTCCTTCACCACCTGGCACTTGTACTTGAGTTCGTTCCAGACGATGTTGAGGGTTGAGTCCAGCCCCTGATGCAGGTCGGTCCACTGCCATTCCTGTTCGCTGACATGCGAGAAGGTTTTCAAGTCCTGGACGATCTTGCGGACGCGGCTCAGGCCATCCTTCGATTCGCTGAGCAACTGGATGATGTCGCCACGGACGTAGGCAAAGTCGCGCTCCTCGCGCAGGCGGGCGATAGCGGTCCGTTGCGCCGCCAGATCGGTATCGCCGGCCAGGCCCTTGTCGTAGGCATCAATGATTTCCATCAGGTCGCGCAAATAGCTTTCCAGCGTACCCAGATTGGAATGCACAAAGCCGATTGGATTGTTTAGTTCGTGCGCGATGCCGGCGGCCAGTTGGCCGATGGAGGCCATTTTTTCCGATTGCAGCAACTGGTTGTGCGCTTCCTCCAGGCGTTTGTTCAATTGGCGCTGGGCGGCGAGCGTGGTGGTCAGTTCTTCGGTCTGGGTGTGGCGCTCGGTGATGTCGGTCAGCACGCCATCGTAGAACTCGGCACCGCCATTGGCATTGCGCAATACCTGGGTCCGGTCGGAAATCCAGATGACTCGTCCGTCGCCGGTCAGCAAGCGGTATTCCTGGATATAGTCGGTGCGCCCTTCGGCAGTGTAGCGGGTCACTTCCTCGACGACCCGGGAAAGGTCGTCCGGATGCACCATGTCGGCAAAGGCCGGGTTGCCGGCGATCAGGTCGGCGACGGTGTAGCCCCAATTGGTGACGTTGTCGGATACAAAAACGACCGGCCAGCCGGCTGTCGCCTGCCAGCGGAAACAGATGACCGGGCTGGCATTGACCACCTGCATGGCAATGCGCAAGGCCTGCTCGGCGCGCTGCTGGCTGGCGATACGCCAGGCATCGCTGGCAATCAGCTGAATGGTTTCGATATCCTGCAGCGAGTACGGCTCTGGCTTGTCGATCAGGCAGGCCAGAAGCTGAATTCCGTTTTCGCCATAGACTGGCACGCTGGCCAGGCGCGACAGGCCGAGGTCGTTTGGCCGTCGACGATCTCGTTCCTCGGCGGGGTAGTCATCGATCAGGATAGGCTGGCGCAGGCGGATGGCGTCAGCCCATTGCCCGGCTTCGCTCATCCGGCACTGCCAGTTGTCGGTGCCGTCGGTCGCGGGCCAGCAGGCGGCCAGGACGAGGTCCGTGCAGTCATCACCGACAAAATAGATGAAGCCGCCAGCACTGTCGGTGATTTGCGCAATGGAAGCGATGACATGGCGCAGGAAGTGAGGTTCATCCATTTGCTTGCGCTGCCAGGGTAATTCGAGCAGGGCATGGGCGCGCCTGGATTGCAGGTCGAGCAATGTTTCGTTTTCGCGCCGCGCCGTAACGTCGGTGGCGACACCGTCCCACTCGGTTTTCCCGCTCGGTGAGCGCCGCGGGCGGGAGCGAATCTGCAGCCAGCGCCACTGGCCGTCCGGCTTGCGCAGGCGCAACTCGGACACAAAATCGGTTTGCTGGCGCTCGCTGTCGGCGATGGCCTGCAACAGTCCGGGCAAGTGCGCCGGGTCGACATCGGCGAACAGGCGTTCCGGATGGGCCATGATTTCCTCGGGCGTCAGGCCGTGAATCGGCTCTACCCCTGAGCTCAGATAGGTAAATTGGAGGTGGCCATCCGGGTCGGTGCAGCATTGATAAAGGTAGCTGTCAGGCAGATTGTCGCCCAATCGGCGCAGGCGTTCCTCGCTGGCGCGCACCGCTTTTTCGGCCGCGACACGGGCGCTGATATCCTCGACGATGGTCAATATCGAGTCCACGCTGCCGTCTGGCTTGCGGATGGCCTGAGCGGCGACGCGGGCGGCGATGGTTGCGCCGTCCGCCCGCAGATAGCGTTTTTCGATTTCAAAGCCATCGACCTCGCCGCGCACGATGTCGTCGAAGGCGGCCAGGCTGGCGGGCAAGTCATCAGGATGAGTCAATTCCGTCCAGCTCTTGCTCAGCAGTTCTTCCGCGGAATAGCCCAGAATCTGGCAAAGCGCCGGATTGACGACGATCCAGCGCTTGTTTGCATCGTTAATCGACATGCCGACCATGGCCCGCTCGAAATAGATGCGGAAGCGGGTTTCAGCCTCCCGCTTCTGGCGTGTGCTGCCTGCCATATAGGCCGCCACCGCAGCCGCCAGGCCGAGCAGCAGCGCCTCGATGGCGAAGAAAGTGGCATTCCAGCCAGCGAACATGCCGGGCACGGCCTCGGGCGGAACGTGAGCGACCACCTTCCATGCTTGCTCTTGCGCCATGCTCCAGTTTTCCTGGTCTGCCTTGTCCTGGCGGCCACGCGCCGAATAGGCGGTGGCAACGGTCCATAAGCCGGCGCTATCGGAGAACTGCCCTTGTTCGGTTTTCTGGATGGTCGCCCAGCTGGCCGGGAAGCGATGGGGCAGGCTCAGCTCCGGCTTGTCGAACATGAAACCCCACTCGTCGGCGGGATTGGGGGCGTGCAGGAAATAGCCTTCCTGATTGACGATCATCAGGTGATCGGCAGCCTGGGTCGTGACATCAGCAACGTAGCCAATCATTTCGCTGGCGCGGTAGTTCAGGACGAGCAGGGCACGTGTTTTGCCCTGGCTATCGGCCAAGGGGGTAGCAATGCGCAGGGTCGGGTTGTACGGAGTTTCGACCCGGCCGTTCTCGATGTTGAGATCGAGCGGAGAAAGGTAGATGGCGCCCGGCGGCAGGCCGATGCTGTCACGAAAATAATAGCGGTCAGCCTTGTTTTTCAACTGTGCCCGGTCGGCGATCCGGGCTTGTTTGCCGTCGTGGTCGATGCGCACAATTTCCTGGCCGGTGAGGTCGAGCAGGCGCAGTTGGCTGTAGCCGATCCGGGCACCGGAAAAACCCAGAAAATCTTCGGCGATCCGGTTGATCTCAAGAACGTCGCCATCTTCCGTAAAGCGTTTCAGTGCGCTGCCGGCGGCAACGATGCGCAGATCGCGGACGATGATCAGCAACCGGCGGTCCAGCGCGCCAGCACCCAGACGGACATTGAGCAGTTCATCCGCTTCGAGGTGGCTGCGCTCGGCGTCGCGATGACTGTCCGCGTAGAAAACCGTGACGAGCAGGATGAACCCGGCCAGCGGCACGAAGTAGCGCAGGAAAGTGAGGATGTTCCTAGGATTCACGGGAGGCAGGTATGAAGTTCTGTTCCTGATTCAAATGCACCACGCGGAAGGCCTCGCGGATCTGCTCGCGCAGTTGGTCGTCATCCCATGGCTTGGTCAGGAACTTGTAGATGGCGCCGCGGTTGATCGCATCGGTGACCGACTGGAGATCAGTGTAGCCGGTCAGCACCAGGCGGATGGTGGCCGGGTAGAGCTGGCGGACGCGGGAGAGGAATTCGGTGCCTGACATGTCCGGCATGCGCTGATCCGAAATAACCACCTGTACCGGCTGCTTGGCCAGCAGATCGAAGGCTTCGGTCGGCGAAGTGGCCGTGAGAATGGCATAGCCTTCGCGCCGCAGCAGGCGGGTTAGCGAACTGAGCACATTCGGTTCGTCATCGACCAGTAGCAGGGTTTGCTCCTGTGTCGGGCTAAGCGCCGCGATTGGCAAGGGCTTGCAGCTGAGCAACAGGGGAGCGAACTCCTCCGGCGGCAGGGGGCGGCTGAACAGGTAGCCCTGGATGGCATCGCACCGCCGGCTGCGCAAAAAGGCGGCCTGAGCCTCGGTTTCGACCCCCTCGGCCAGCACCGACAGATTGAGACTGCGGCCCATGACGATGGCGGCCGAGGCGATGGCCGCATTGACCGGATTGTTGACGATGTCGCGAACGAAGCTCTGGTCGATCTTGATCTTGTCGAAGGGGAAGCGCGATACGTAGGCCAGCGACGAATAGCCAGTGCCGAAATCGTCGAGCGAGAGTTTGATGCCCAGGGACTTGAGCTTGCTGCACAAGGCAACGGCATCGTCGATGTCCTAGATGAAGGCGCTTTCGGTGAATTCGAGTACCATTGCCGCGGCCGGCAGGCCGCTTTCGGCCAGGGCATTGGCGACCTGGGCCGGCAGGTCGGCCTGACGGAATTGGCGGGGCGACAGGTTGACGGCGACGTGTAAAGGCAGCAATCCGAGATCGAGCCAGGCTTTGGTTTGGTGACAGGCCGTACGTAGCACCCAGTCGCCGATCTGCATGATCAGCCCGGTTTCCTCGGCAATGGGAATGAATTCAACCGGCGAGATAGGGCCGAGCAGGGCCGAGTTCCAGCGCAGCAGTGCTTCCATGCCGATCATGTGGCCGCTGTCGAGACTGACCTGCGGCTGGTAATGCACGCAGAACTCGTCGCGGGCCAGCGCGTCGCGCAAGGCGCTTTCGATGGACAGGCGGCGCGCCGCATCGGCGTCCATCTCCGGCGAATAGAAGCTGAAGGTGTTGCGCCCGGACTGCTTGGCGCGCAGCAAGGCAGCATCGGCCGACCTGAGCATCGCCTCGCCGTTTTCACCATTTTTGGGAAAGACACTGATGCCGATGCTGGCAGTGATCGCCACCGACTGGCCTGCGACCGAAAATGGCACCGAGATGGCATCGAGCATGCGCTGGGCCAGGGCCAGCGCATCCCGCTCGTGGCTCAGGTTAGCCATCACGAAACCGAATTCGTTGCCGGCCCGGCGACCGACGGTGTCACCTTCGCGCACCTGCAACTTCAGGCGGCGGGTGACTTCGACCAGTATTTCGTCGCCGGCCGGAGGGCCCAGGGTATCGTTGATCAGCCGAAAACGGTTCAGATCGAGCAGGATCAGTGCCGTACCCCGCTCGAAGCGGCGTGCCGTCAGCAGGGCCTGGTTCAGGCGGTCATCGAACAGGTGCCGGTTGGGCAGTTCGGTCAGGGTGTCGTAACTCGACAGATACTGGATGCGTTCGGCGGCAGCCTGTCGTTCAGACAGGTCGCTGAAAATGCCGATGTAGTGGGATGCTGTGCCTGTCGTATCGCGCAGGCTGCTGATGGACAGCCATTCGGTGACCAGCGAGCCATCCTTGTGGCGGTTGGTGATTTCGCCCTGCCAGTTGCCGTATTGATCGATGGTTTTCCAGATCTCGGCATAGAAAGCCGGGCTATGCACCCCGGATTTGAGCAGGCGCGGATTTTGGCCGACGATCTCGTCAGCCTGGTAGCCGGTGATCGTGGAAAAGGCATCGTTGATCCGGAGGATGTTGCGCTTGGCATCGGTGATACAGATTCCCTCGCCGATACCAGTAAACACCAGGTCGGCCAGGCGATGCTCGGCTTCGGCGAGTTTGCGTTCGGTAATGTCGAGCATCGTGCCGATCATCAGGGTCGGCTGGCCGGCCTCATCGAATTCGACGATGCGGCCGCGGGATTCGACCCAGCGCCAGCCACCGTCGTGATGACGAATGCGGAATTCGCCGATCAGGATGCTGTTGCGATCCCGCAGACTGGCGGTGACTTGCGCCTCGACTGCCGGGCGATCCTCGGGATGGATCAGGTTCATGGACTCGGCCAACTGTTCCGGTTCCTGCTCATAGCCGAGCATCTGACGCAGACCTTCGCTCCAGCGGTTACGGTTACGCACAGGGTCGTGTTCCCAGATGCCGAAGCCGTTGCGCTCCAGGGCCAGCGTCAGGTGGCGATCCAGGTGCGTGTTTTCGGCAATGCGCCGCTCCACTTCCTGTTCCAGCCAGGCTTTCTGGTTGGCGAGCAGCCATTGCGCCCGGCGCACTTCCAGATGCGCCCGGATGCGGGCAATCAGCACCGACATCTTGACCGGCTTGCTGACGTAGTCGGCCGCGCCTTCACGGATACCCCGTTCCTCCTCGGACTGGTCATCGAGCGCGGTGACGAAAATGACCGGAATATCCCGGGTCTCCGGCATTCGGCGCAATTCGGCGAGGACGGCATGGCCATCCATGTCCGGCATCATGATATCGAGCAGAATGAGGTCGGGGCGCGGTTCGAGGCGCGCGTAACGCAAGGCGGTCGCGCCGCAGTTGGCGACCCGGGCGTTGGCGCCGGCATGGCGCACCATCTCGGCCAATGTTTCCAGATTGATCGGCGTGTCGTCGACGACGAGGATCAGCGGCTTGTCGCCGTTGGGACCGAGCAGCCGATGATCAGGGTAGATGGAATTTTGGTCTGGATTCACGACGTCTTGTCCCTTCACTCGTGTGTGGCCTCGTCCTGCCTCGTCTCGCTATCGGGACGGGGTGGCGGCGCATTGTGACGCCAGCGCTCAAGGATGGCCAGAGCATCGTCATAAGCATAGCGCGCCATGGCCAGGTCGAGTTCGATCAGGTCATTGTTGGCCATTTGTCGGCGAATGTTGGGGTGCAGTACCTGGTAGCGATGATTGGCAGCGATATCTCCGGTGCTGAGCGCCTCGGTCAATGTGTGCAATTGCGCGGTCAACTCGGCATCGCTGAGCGCCTGCTCGGGGATGGCAAGCCGGGTTTCTCGACGCGTTGAATCGAACGCGTTGGCGGTCAGCGCGATGATCGGTATATTGGGATTGACGGCATGCCGGCGAATTTGGCGCGTCGCTTCCAGACCGTCCATATTGGGCATCTGGATATCCATCAGGATCAGGTTGTAGTGGGTTTGCGCGGCTTTTTCAACGGCCTTGACACCATCCTCGGCGGTGTCGACCACAATGCCGACTTCCATCAGAATCTCGGCCACGATCTCACGGTTGATCTCGCTATCCTCGACCACCAGGACGCGCCACGGCGGTTCGTGGCGCAAGGATTCGCCGTCGTTATCCGTCGCGTTCACCGGGTTACGGGTTTCGGTCGTCTTGTCGACGCGGACGGTCAGCCAGAAGGTGCTGCCTTGCCCAAGGGTGCTGTCGACGCCGGCATCGCCCCCCATCAGGTGTGACAAATGACGGGAAATGGCCAACCCCAGGCCTGTGCCGCCCAGGCGCCGGGTCGAGCTGCTGTCGGCCTGTTCGAAGGCGGTGAACAGTCGGGCCTGCAGTTCAGGCGCAATGCCGGGGCCGGTGTCGGTGACGGAAAATCGCAGCAGGTAGTTGTCGGGCTGCGTTTCCGCGATCTCACCGCGTAGCCGGATGCTGCCGTGTTCGGTGAATTTGACGGCATTGCCGGCAAAATTGAGTATGGCCTGGCGCAAACGGGTCGGATCGCCGATGGTGAAGGGGGGCAGCTCGTCCGTCTCGGTGATGACGGTCAGTCCCTTGTGCTGCGCATCCTCGCCGATCATGCTGGCCACGGCCGTCAACTCCTCGGCCGGGCTGTAGGCACAGCGATCCAGCGTCATCTTGCCGGCCTCGATCTTCGACAGGTCGAGCACATCGTTAAGGATGCTCAGCAGATGTTTCGCGGCGCCATGGATCTTCCGCACCTTGTCCTGCTGTTCGGTATTCAGGGGGGATTGTTCGAGCAGATAACCAAGCCCCATGATGGCATTCATCGGGGTGCGGATTTCATGGCTCATGTTGGCCAGGAAAGTACTCTTGGCACGGCTGGCCACTTCCGCCGCTTCCTTGGCCACGGCCAGTTCCTGCGTGCGCTGTTGCACCAGCCTTTCGAGGCCGGTGCGGTATTTCTCCAACTCCTCCTGGTTTTTCCGCTGCTCGGTGATGTCGGCCTTGATCGCGATGTAATTGCTGATTTTCCCGTCGGGTTGGCGGATCGGCGAAATGGTCGCCAGTTCCAGATATTCGCTGCCATCCTTGCGCTTGTTGATGAGTTCGCCGCGCCAGACCTTGCCTGCTTTCAGGGTTGCCCACATTTCGTCGTAACGTTCGCGGGGGGTATTGCCCGACTGCAGGATGCGCGGATTACGGCCGATGACTTCCTCGCGCAAATAGCCGGTAATCGCCAGAAAGGCGGCGTTGATATACTCGATGTTGCCCTCCAGGTCGGTGAAGACGATGCTCTCCGGGCTTTGTTCGACGGCGCGTGACAGCCTGGCGACGGCTTCCTCGGCTAGCCGGTACTGGGTGATGTCGATCGAGATGCCACACAGGCCCCACGGCGTTTTTTCGTCCTGCTCCCAGAGCGGCGCTTTGATCTCGTGGTAGATGGCGCGCTGACCATGTTCATCGGTGATCGTGATGATTTCGTCCGTATTTTTGCCGGCCAGCACCTGAGCGTCCACCTGACGAAGTCGGTTAACGGTATCCGGCGGGAAGAAATGCTCGTCGCCCTTGCCTTTCAGAGACTCGGCATCGGTCCCGAACAGGCTCAGGGTTTTGGCATTGGCGTAGTGGTAGTGGTGTGCGGCATCCTTCAGGTAGATGTAGGCTGGAACGTTGTCGAGCGCCTTTTTCAGTCGTGTTAATTCCTTGATCGTTGCGCCAAATTTGCGATCGAGCATTTCGTGCAGGAACAGGCGAGCGAGGCCGACCGAGGCCAGCGAAATCAGCAGCAGAACGATCAGGCGGCGGCGGAACTCCTGCTCCACCAGATCCAGCGAGCTCGCCGTGGGGATGCCGACTGACAGAATCAGATCGTCGTTGGCGACATGCAGCGGCGCCATGACGAAGATACGTTCAAGGTCGTCGACGCCGCGCATGACGACCGTCGTTCTTTTCTCGGCAATGGCATCGATAAAGCGTTGCCGGCTTTCAGGGCTCAATTCCTTGTCGCGCCCCAATTCGGGATCGGGGTAGCGCGAGACGGTTGTTCCGTCGCGAGTCCGGATTTGCGAGGACCAACCGGCGGGCAGTGCGGCGACATTGGTGAAGCGGTCGAACCAGCCATTTTTCGTCGAAGCAAACAGGATGGTACGTGGAGCACCGTCTGCGCCGGGCACAGAATAGCCAAACGTGATGCCCGGCTTGCCGGAAATTCGGCCGACCTGGAAATGGCCTTGCGTGATTCCCGGTTTTTGCTGTGCTTCGGCAAACCAGGCCCGATCCTTGACGCTGATGACATTGGTCCTTGGCGAGGTGCTGCAGAAGACGTCACCGTTCGGGGTGGCTGCCCCCAGATTGAGCAGGTCGCCATGTACGCTTTTGAGCCGGCGGGCAAGGCCGTCGCAGTCCGCAGGGTCGAGGGTCGCCATGTTGTCGGCGCTGGCCATCGCTTTCAGGATGATTTCGATTTCCCGAACGCTGGCTGCTTCGGCATATTCGGCGCCCTTGAGGGTCAGGCGCGCCTCGAATTCGATTTTTTCGAGCGCTTTCTGGCGCTCGCTCAGGTAGTCCTTGACGGTCAACAGGAAGAGCGGCAACAGCGTCAGTCCAATGACGAGCCAAAGCCGATTGCCGCGAGATATCGAGTCGAACTTCATAGCCTTGTCAGGCCCCGATGGGGCCATCGATGAAATGGGAAAAGCGACCAAAAAGCGATTAATTTGACTTTATACGTCTTTGGGCGCCATCAGTGTGATTTTTACCATTCCAGAAATGCTTCAGCCGCCCGAAGGGGGCGGCTGATGGGGCGACTCGTCAATCAAGCCGGATGCACATCAAGGCCTGAGCGATTTGGTCATCAGGGAGGCTCAGAGGGCGAGCAGAGTCTGGGCGTGGTGCGCCATCATCCATTCTTCGTTGGTCGGGATGACCAGCACATCGACGCTGCTGTTGCCGGCCGAAATGCGCAGCTCGTGACGGGCATTGGCTTCCGGATTGAGCCGGATGCCCAGCCACTCCGATTGCAGGCAGACGCGGCGGCGAACCTCGGCGGCGTGTTCGCCGATGCCGCCGGTGAACACCAAGGCATCGAGACCACCGGCCGCGGCGGCCAGTGAGCCGAGCTCGCGGGCGATTCGGTAGCAGAACAGATTGACCGCTTCCCCGGCTTCCGGCTTGTCGCTGGCGAGCAGGGTGCGCATGTCCTGGCTGAGGCCGGAGACGCCGAGCAGGCCGGATTCCTTGTAGAGCATTTTGGTCATGTCCTTGACCGACAGATTCTTGGTTTCCATCAGGTGCAGGATGACGCCCGGATCGAGGTTGCCGCAACGGGTCCCCATGACCAAGCCATCGATGGTCGAGAATCCGAGCGTGGTGGCGACGCACTTGCGGTCGACCATGGCGGCCATGCTGGCGCCGTTGCCGAGGTGGGCGACGACGACACGACCGGTAGCACGGCCGGAATGCTGCGGCAGGGCGCGGGCGATGTACTCGTAGGACAGGCCGTGGAAGCCGTAGCGCTTGATGCCTTCGGCCGTGATGTTGCGCGGCAGGCCGAAGGTCTGGGCGACTTCCGGCTGGCTGCGGTGGAAGGCGGTGTCGAAGCAGGCGATCTGCGGCACGCTGGGCAGCAGGGCTTGCAGCGCGATGATGCCGGCGACGTTGTGCGGTTCATGCAGCGGCGCGAGCGGGATGAAGCTCTGCAGGTGGCCAAGCACGGTGTCGTCGATCAGGGTTGGTTTGGAGTAGCGCTCGCCGCCATGCACGACGCGATGGCCGACGGCAACGATCTGCCAGTTGGCGTGACTGGCCGTGAACCACTTGAGCAGCGCGTCGAAGGCCTGGGCGTGGCTGACCTTGCCGCCT
>JAGTRV010000114.1 GCA_018262245.1 Pseudomonadota bacterium
GCACCTCGTATTGGCGGATCGGCCCACCCAGCGAGACGACATCGGCAATACCGGAAACTTGTTTGATCTGGCGGACTACCGTCCAGTCCTGGATGGCGCGAATCTCGCTCGGTTTCAGGCCCGGGGCTTCCAGACGATAGCGGAAAATTTCACCGGTGGCCGTGGCAGGCGGAGCAAGTTCCGGCTCGACGCCGGGGGGCAGGTCGATACCGCGCAAACGTTCCTGCACCAGTTGCCGCGCCATGAACAGGCTGGGCTTTTCGTCGAAGGTGACCACGATGAAAGACAGCCCGAACTGGGTGTGCGAGAACATCCGGATCGAATTGGGCACCCCGGCCAGCGCGATTTCAAGCGGAATGGTGACCTGTTTCTCGACTTCTTCCGGGGCGCGGCCAGGATAGAGCGAGATGATGGTGACCTGGGTATCGGTCACATCCGGGAAAGCTTCGATCGGCAGCGAGCGAAAAGAGGCAACACCGATGCCGATGAACAGCACCAGTCCGAGAATGATGAACAGCGGCTGATTGAGCGCGAAATGAACGATGCGCTTGATCATTTGGCTGCCTGTTTTTCAGCGGCTGCGGCCGGCTTGAAGTATTTCAGCAGGTGCAGGCTGCCTTCGGTGACGACCTTGTCGCCCTCGTTAACGCCTGACATCAGGTCGATCAGGCCGTCACGCTCGGCGCCGGCTTCAACCAGCTGTCGACGATAGCGCCCGGGCACTTCCTCCACGAACACATAGCGTTTGTTGCCGAACAGGAAGACGGCGGTGGCCGGTGCCCGCAGGGCCGGCGTGGGGGCCAGTTCGACCAGCGCATTGACGAACATCTCGCCCTTCAGGCGCCGGTCGGCATTCGGCACTTCGCCACGGACCTTGATCGTCCGCGTATTCGGGTCGACGAAATCGGCGACGTGGCGAATGACGCCCTTGAAGCGCTCGCCAGGATATTGCTTCGATTCAATCAGCAGCGGCTCGCCTTTTTTCAGCTTGGCCAGGTCGGCTTCGCCAGCATCAACCTGAATCCACAGGCTGGACGGATCGGTGACAACGAACAGCGGCGCTCCGGACTGATCGGGGCGGAACTCCATGCCCGGATTCAGGTTGCGTTCGACGACCACACCCGCCAGCGGTGTACGCAGCACATAGGTGCCATCGCCTTCGCCACCCAGGCCAGCCAGGCGACGGGTCGCCCGCTCAGCTTCGGCCTTGGCGGCGATGGCCGTGGCTTCAGCCTGCTGCCAATCCTTTTCGGCGACGACGCCGGCTTCGCGCAGAACGCGATTGCGCTCCAGGCCCTGAGCGGCGACCTGGGCATCGGCCCGGGCCTTGCGGGCATCGGCCAGCGCCTGGCCATATTCCGGCGAACTCAGGGTGGCCAGCGGCTGGCCGATCTTGACTGTCGCGCCGACATCGACGGCGATGCCCTGCACGCGGCCCCCCAGTTGCGGGAAGACGCGGACCGTTTTTTCCTCGTTCCAGATCAGCCGGCCGGGCAGGCGCAGCAGACCGCCCTTGTCCTTTTCGACGACAGCCAGCTTCAGGAAAGTCGCCTTGTCCGGTTCGGCGAGCAGGGCGCGGTCGCCATCCACCTTGATCGCGGCGGCTTTCTGCGCTTCCGGTTCGGCCGAGCAGCCGGCCAGGGCCAGCAACAGGATAAGGAGAGGGGAGGTCAGCTTCATGGGGATTTCCTGAATTCGGCCTGGGTCTGCCAGTCCGACAATGCTTTGGCGTAGTCAGCACGGGCGCTGGCTGCTTCAATCTGAATCTGGCGCAGCGTGCGGCGGGCGTCGAGCAGGTCCATCAGACCCATCGCCCCCTTGTTATAAGCCAGTTCCGCCGCTTTGGCGACGCGCTCGGCATCGCCCAGCAGGCCGCCTTCGAGCCGTTGCACCCGGTCACGCACGGCCTGCAGGGCATTGCGCGCCTGGGCAACCTGGCCAAAGGCCTGGGCATGCTGCTGCTCGTATTGCAGACGGACAATATTGAGATCGGATTCGGCGCGGGCGATTTCACCCTCATATTCGTGCCAGATGAACAGCGGTACGCTGATGCCGACCCCGTAGCTGTTGGTCGGGGCATTCTGCAGATTGCGTTCGAACTGGAAGCCGACCGTCACGTCGCGGCTCTTCTTGGCACGGGCCAGATCGCGGTCGGCTTCGGCCGCGGCAATGCGCTTCTGGGCGGCAGCCAGATCGGGGCGCTCGTCAAGCGGAGCGGCGCTGAGTGCTTTTTCTTCAAGCGCCGGCCAGTTGTCAGCGGCCACCAATTGCGTGGCCTCGGCTTCGCGGCCAATCAGATAGGCGAGCATCTGCTGGGCCTGGGCCAGATCGGCCCGGGCCTGGCGGGCGTCGGCATCGGCGCGAGCCTGGTCGATCTGCAGTCGCGACACGTCGACCGGGGCGATATCGCCGGCTTTCTGGCGCAGTCGACCAGCCTCGGTGCTCTTGCCATACAACGCGGCGGTATCTCGGGCCAGGGCCTGTTTTTCCTGGGCCAGGCGCAACTGGTAATAGGCCTGGCGCAGATCGCCCAGTTGCTGACGCGTGGCATCGTCCAGGTCGAAACGGCTGGCTTCGAGTCGGGCTTCGGCCCCCTTGGCGCGCAAGGTCCGTTTGCCACCGCGCTCGATTAGCTGATCTATACGTAACTGGGTGTCCATCCGCTTGTCTTTCAGCGGGCCGCCACCAAACCCGGATTGCGGGCTGATCGACAGGGCATTCAGCGAAACATCGGGGTTCGGCATCTGCCGGGCCGCCTTGACGTCGGCCTCGGCGCCGCTCACGGCGGCCTTGGCCAGCTGGAGTTCGCGGCTATGTTCCTGCCAGAGTGCCTCTGCCTGGCTCAGGGTTAATGCAGTTTGCCCTTGTGCGATGGCCAGCAACGGGGCAAGCAAGATCGGAATCAGTAGGCGTCGCATCAGTGAAGGATTCTTTAGGGAGTGTTATCGTAGTAAGCGACCCTGACCAATTACTGACATACATGCACATCCTGCTCGTCGAAGATGACGCCCTGCTGGCCGATGGACTGGCCCGTGCACTGCGCCATTCCGGATATATCGTCGATACCGCCAATGACGGCCTGAGTGCCGATTCCCTGCTGGCCAATGAGGCCTACGATCTGGTTATTCTCGATATCGGCCTGCCCGGGCTCGATGGTTGTGAGGTATTGCAGCGCCTGCGCGTCCGCCGTCAGCAGACGCCGGTGCTGGTGTTGTCAGCGCGGCTGGCGGTTGAAGAGCGGGTGCGCCTGCTCGATCTGGGCGCTGACGATTACGTGGTCAAACCGGTGACCCAGGCCGAACTGGAGGCACGGGTCAGAGCACTGATCAGGCGCCGGCTGGGTGAGGCGTCGCCCGAGGTGGTTCTCGGCAGTCTGCGTCTGGATACGGTGGGCAAGCGGGCCTGGTTGAACGATACGGCGCTTGAGTTGAATGCCCGGGAGTGGGCGGCGCTTGAGTTTCTGGCCGGCCGGGTTAACCGGATCGTCAGCAAGGAACAGTTGATCCAGGCGCTGTATAGCTGGCAGGATGAAATCACGCCAAACGCCATCGAAAAACTCGTTTCGCGTCTGCGCGTCAAGCTTGAAGAGGCAGGGATCACGATCCGCACCGTGCGCGGACTGGGCTATTACCTGGAAAAACCGGCCGATGCTGCCGCGCGTGACGAGTAGCCTTCGCCTGATGCTGATCGCCCGGCTGTTGCCGGCGATGCTGGTGCTGTTGTTGCTGGGCGCACTTTCGGCCAACTGGCTGGCTTTGCGTGCCGCAACCAAGGCTTACGATCGTGGCCTGCTCGATACGGCTTTCGCCATTTCCGAGCAATTGCGCATCGTCGATGGCAAGGTGCAGTTACCGCTGACACAGCAGGCCCGCGCCGTTCTGTTGACCGACAAGTTCGACCGGATTTTCTATGCGGCGCATGGGGCCGGGGGAGTGATTCTTGACGGTAATTCAGCGTTGCCGATGCCCAGTAGCGAGATTCTCGATCACCTGAGCCGCGAAGGGCGCGCTTACTACGATGGAGTGCTGGAGAAAGAGCCGATACGCCTGGCGGTGTTGCAAAAGGAGCTGGGCGGGCAGGTCGTGACCATCCTGGCAGCTGAAACGATGGTCAAGCGCGGTGAGCTGGTACGCGACATCGTACTCGGCATGCTTCTGCCGGAACTGCTGCTCACCGTGGTCAGCGCCAGCGTGATCTGGTTTGGTGTGCGTTCTGGGCTGCGCCCGCTCGACATCCTGCGTTCCGAACTGGCCGACCGCTCGCAGGCCGACTTGCGGCCGGTGACGGTCGATGTTCCCGAAGAAATCCAGCCGGTTTCCATTGAGATAAACCAGCTGTTGCGGCGCCTTGCCCAGGCGCTGGATAGCCAGCGCAACTTCGTGTCCGATGCCGCCCATCAGTTGCGAACGCCCATTGCCGCCTTGCAGGCGCAAGTCGAGGTGGCCAAGTGCGAGGAGGGTGCGCTGGGCGATTCCAAGCTGTCGGGCATTCAGGCGGCGACCCAGCGCCTCGGCCACATCGTTGAACAACTGCTGGCGCTGGCCCGAGCCGAACCGAGCTTGGGTCAGACCTCGACCTCGGTGGACCTGGTCGCCATGGTTCATCAGGTAGCGGAAAGCTGGCTGCCCAAGGCAATCAGCAAGGAAGTCGATCTCGGTTTCGAGTTGTCGCCGGCCTCGATCCTGGGGAATGAAATTCTCCTCCAGGAGTTGCTGGGAAATCTGCTCGACAATGCCTTGCGCCATACGCCACGCGGCGGGGTCGTCACGGTCAGTTGTGGTCAGTCAGCCGGCAACGCCTGGCTCGATGTCGAGGATAGCGGACCCGGCATTGCCGAAAATGAACGCGGCCGCATATTTGAGCGTTTCTATCGGCCACCGGGGCAGAGCAGTGATGGTTGCGGCTTGGGGTTGGCCATCGTCCGGGAAATCGCCCGTCAGCATCATGGGTCGGTCGAAGTGGGCGTTTCGACGCGCTGGCAGGGGGCGCTTTTGCATGTTGTCTTGCCAACAGTTCAGGTTGCCCCCGTCGAGAAGCACCTGATCAGTTGAACTGGCCGCTCCGGGAAATCCGCTACCAGTTGGTCACGCTGAAATGATGAGCCCTCAGCCGAGCAGGGTAACGACGATTTCCCGCTGGTGAGCCTGGCTACGGTGTTCGAACAGATAGATACCTTGCCAGGTGCCGAGCAGCAGCCTGCCGCTGGCGAACGGAACGCTTAGCGAGACCCCCGTCAGCAACGAGCGGGCATGGGCCGCCATGTCGTCATCGCCTTCCATGTCGTGGCGATAGTCCGGGTCGCCATCAGGCGCCCAGCGCTGCATCAGCATTTCGAGATCGCGACGAACGCTGGGATCGGCGTTTTCAGTGATCGCCAGCCCGCAACTGGTGTGGCGGACGAAAATATGGGCGATGCCGGAGTCGACTTTGGCCTTGCGTACCACGGCGGCAATTTCATCGGTGATTTCGATGGAACCGCGGCCGCGGGTGGTGATGGCGAGGCGCTGCTGTTCGGCCATGGCGTTGCTCAGTCCTTCTTGAGCATCGATTGCAGTGCGGCGAACGGGTTGTGGGTGGCGCCGCCGCCACGTCCGGTGCGGCTGTCGGTATGGCCGCGGTCGGCCTCGATCTGCTTCTGGTGCTCGTTGTCGTGGCAGTACAGACAGAGCAATTCCCAGTTGCTGCCATCGTTCGGGTTGTTGTCGTGGTTGTGATCGCGGTGATGGACGGTCAGTTCGCGCAGGTTGGCCTGGGTGAATTCCCGGGCGCAGCGGCCGCAGATCCACGGATAGATTTTCAGGGCACGTTCGCGGTAGCCCTCGGCTCTGGCATCGGCCGCCTTGCGGGCATCGAGGACGAGTTTATCGAGTTTGCCGTGGTCAATGCCCTTCATTGCTTTGTCTCCGTGTGGCGGGTGTATTTGAATTGGTTCAGGTCGTAGCCCTGGGCTCTGGCCGAGTTCAAGGCGCGCTCGACTTCGGCTTGATGCAGCCGTGGCGTCCGCGAGAGCAGCCACAGGTACTTGCGGTTCGGATTGCCGACGACAGCCCAGCGGTAGCTATCATCCAGGGCGATGACCCAGTAGTCAGAACGGAACGGCCAGAAAAACGACACCTTCAATTCCGCGTTTTTTGCTGTCTCGGGCACCCAGGCGCGGCCGATGGCCTGATCGAAGCCGCTCTCGGTCCGGCAGCGGTTGTCGACGGCGATCTCGCCGTCTGCCTTGAGCGAATATTCGGCCGTGGTGTCGCCGATGCACTGCCGCTGGAAGAACATCGGGAAGGCGCCGATTTCATACCATTTGCCGATATAGCGCGCGAGGTCTATCTGGCCGACGCTTTGCACGGCGGGCATCTCGGCCCGGGCAGTCGGGGCGAGCAGAGCGAATGCCAGCAGTCCGGCAAGGAGGGGCGTACGAGCGATGTTCATTAATGGCTTCCTGAATGATTGCTTCGATTCTACCCCTCGGGGTTCTGTTGCCGGTGGCTACTCCGGTGCTGGTGGAGGCTCTACGTAGCCCGTAGAATCGTGCTTTGCTCATTTCCAGGTAGCCGCCATGCCCCGCATCAAGATCGATTTGCCCGAGCGTTTCACCTTTTCGACTGAAGTCCCGATCTACATCAGCTACATCAACTACGGCCACCATCTGGATAACGCCGCGCTGATCTCGCTGGTTTCCGAGGCACGGGTGCGGTTCTTCAAGTCGATGGACTACAGCGAACTGGATGTCGAAGGTGTCGGTATTGTGGTCGCCGATGTCGCGGCGCAATACCGTTCCGAGGCTTTCCATGGCGAGACAATGGTGATCGAAATGGCCGCCGCCGACTTCAATAAATATGGTTGCGATCTGGTCTGGCGTTTGAGCGACAAGGCGACCGGCCGCGAAGTGGCGCGCGGCAAGCACGGCATCATCTTCTTCGACTACACCGCCCGCAAGGCGACCTCGGTGCCGCCGGCCTTCATCGCCAAGGTGGGCGCGGCGTGATTCCGATCCGCTACGTTGAGCCGGTTTTCCGCCCGCCCAGCGAGGCGGAGTCGCTGATCCTGCCAGTCACGGACGGTTGTTCGTGGAATAAATGTACCTTTTGCGAGATGTACACCGCGCCGCAGAAGAAATTTGTGGCGCGGGGCGAGGATGAGGTACTGGAAAGCATTCGCCTGACCGGCCAGCGCTACGGCAACGACATCCGCCGGGTATTTCTGGCCGATGGCGATGCGCTGGTGCTGCCGACTCGCCGTCTGCTGACGATTCTCGAAGCCATTCGCACCCATATGCCGGCCGTGCGCCGGATATCCAGCTACTGCCTGCCGCGTAACCTGCGGAAAAAGGACCAGTCGGAAATCGACGAACTGGCCGCCGCCGGCCTGAAGATGGTCTATGTCGGCGCCGAGTCAGGTGACGATCAGGTGCTGGCAGCCGTGAATAAAGGCGAAACCTACGAAACCACCCGTGAGGCGCTCGACAAACTGGGTACCGCCGGCATCACGCGTTCGGTGATGATCCTCAACGGCCTGGGGGGCAAGGCACTGTCGATGCAGCACGCCGAAAACTCGGCTCGTCTGATGAATGAAGCACAGCCGGAGTTTCTGTCGACGCTGGTCGTCAGTTTTCCCAAGGGTGAGGAGCGTTTCCGCGCCGGTTTTCCGGGCTGGGAGCCGCTGGTGCAGCATGAGCTTTTCGTCGAGATGGAGCGTTTTCTGGCGACGCTGGATTTGAAACGCACCGTCTTCCGCAGCGATCACGCCTCGAACTGGCTGATCCTCAAAGGCACGCTCGGTGCCGACAAGGAACGCCTGCTGCAGCAGGTTCGGCATGCCATTGCGGCGCCCGAAGCGGCCCATTTGCGGCCGGCCTGGGCGCGGGGGCTGTAAGCCTAGACCGCCTTGCCGACGCGCAGGGCGCTGAAAATGGCCAGCACTTGCAGGATGGCGATACCGACCAGCACCTCGCTGAAATGTCGTGCATCCATCAGCCCGCCAAAAATCACCGGTGCCATCGCCAGGCCGAGGTCCAGACCGGAATAGACGAAGCCATAGACCCGGCCATAGGCGGCCTTGCCAAAACGGGCCGTGGCGGCGCGGCGCACCAGCAGGTCGCGCGACGGCCCGGCAATGCCGGTGCAGAAACCGATGCCGGCCATCAGCGGCAGGATGCTCCAGGCCGGCATGATGCCAGCCGCCAGCAGGATGGCGAGCAGGGCGGCCACGCCCAGTGCGCCGGCGATCAGGTGGTCGTGTTCTCCTTTCTGAGCGAGAAAGCCGCCGAGAATGATGCCGGCGGCACCGCCGACCAGATAGGTCGACAGCGCCAAGGCTGCCGTGGTGATCGACAGGCCATACAGCGCCTGCAAAATCGGGCTGGCGAAGTTCTGGATGGTGCCGAAAGCCGCTGTGATCAGCAGGAAGAACAGGAAGCACAGCCAGACGGCCCGCGAACTCAGGAAGGCGAAGGTCGTCCCCGCCGGTTCGCTAGCCCTCTCGGTGTGATGTTCGACCGGGTCGGTCAGCGCTTCTCGCCGCCAGAACAGCAGGGCCAGTGCGGCGATGGCCACGGCGCTGGCGCCGAGCGCCGCTGTCCGCCAGCCATAGGCGGTGGCGAGGCCGGTGAGATAGACCGGAGCGGCCGCCCAGCCGAGGTTGCCTGACAGCCCATGGGCAGAGAAGGCATGGCCAAGACGCTGCTGTGAGACGTGGCGGTTGAGGACCGTGAAGTCAGCTGGGTGAAAGACGCAATTACCCAATCCGGCCAACGCGGCGACGGCGATCAGCATCGGATAGCCGGTGGCGAAATAGAGCAGTACGCCGGCCAGGGCAAAGCAGCTGATGCCGGCCCCGAGCACTCGCGCCGCCCCGAAGCGGTCAACCAGAAAACCGGCACTGGCCTGACCGATGCCGGAGACGATGAAAAACACGGTCATCGTGGTGCCGATGGCGGTGAAACTGAGCCCGAACTCCGCCATCAGCCAAGGAAACAGCGGCGGCAGCAAGAGGTGGAAGAAATGGGAAACGCCATGGACGAAGCCGATCACCGAAATGACTTCAATGTCGCTGCGCTGGGGCGCTGGCAGGGTAGCGGTCGTCATGGGTAAAGTCCGAGTAAAACGTTAAGGATTACAGTCTAGCTTTACGACCCATTGACCGCGGTGCGATATTCGGACAAAAATTATCGCAATGCAGACAGACCTAAGCTTCGACCCTTTACCCCGCCGCGCCCCGACCGCCGAGTTGCCGATGACGGTCAACCTGCGTTGTCCGCCGCCCGATGTCTATGTCCCGCCACATCGCCACGACTGGGCGCAGCTGGCTTATCCGCTGCGCGGCGGCATCCGCATTTCGGCGGCCGGCATGACCTGGCTGGTGCCCGCCTTGCGCGCCGTGTGGATTCCGCCGCATATCGAGCACGATTTGCTCATGCTCGGCGAAGTCGAATTCCGCACCGTCTATATCGCGCCGGAAGTGGCCCCGCTACCGCTCGATGCCTGTTCGGTGATCGAAGTCTCCGACTTGATGCGGGCGCTTTTCGAGGCCCTGAGCGAGGCTGACGGCGACGGTCAGGAGCCGTCGCTGCGCCAGCGTCAGGTGACGGCATTGCTGCTTACCGAAATCCGCCGTGCGCCGCCGCTCTCGCTTGGCCTGCCGATGCCGCACGACCGGCGCCTGCAGGCCTTGTGTCAGGCACTGATCGACGATCCCGCATCCGCGCTGTCGCTGGCCGATTGGGCTGCCCGCGTCGGTGCCAGCGAGCGGACGCTGGCCCGCCTGTTCGTCAGCG
>JAGTRV010000115.1 GCA_018262245.1 Pseudomonadota bacterium
TGAGGGTTGCCCCAGATCTGTACCGAGTCGACATAGCTATCTTCTTTCTCCGGATGCGGCAGCAGCACCTGATATTCAGCAAAGATGCGGCCATCCGGAAAGAAGGTGGCCTTGCCGAAACGCGCCTTGCCACGCCAGTAGGCAACGACGCTGACCTCCTGCGAGAAGGGGTCGGTCGCTTCCTCGAACGTGGCCTCGGCCCAAACCGGCTCGTTGCCGATGGACAGGCCGAGTTTTTCCACCTGGCGGCGCAGGGCGATGCACACGGCTTCGCCCAGCTCGGCCATGGTGGAAACTTGCGACGGCAACGCCATGATCAGGCCGGAGCGTAGGTGTAGCAGTCCTTCGGACAAACCCGCCCACAGGAGCCACAACCGATGCAGTCGGCAGGGTTGGCCAGCGACATGACCATCATGTTGTCGTCTTCGTCATCGTTGTCGTCGTCCAGCTCGCGCTCGACCAGATCGAGCACATTACGCGGGCAGACCTTGTAGCAGCGGCCACAGCCGATGCACTTGGACTGGTCGAGTTCGGTGGCGAATTGCGGCGTCCATTCGGTGCCGCCCTTGGTGAGTCCGGTAATCATGCGGGTTGTCCTTTCTGGGCAGCGGCAAGACGGGCACTGGCTTCAGCCCAGGTCTGGCAGGCATCAAAGGTGGATTGGGCGATGCCGGGGATCTCCTGGTAGGCCGCCGGCAGGCGGTCTTCCACGAGGTCGTGCATCTGGGAAGCCCACTCGGAAGCGATGCGCTTCAACTTCTTCACTTCCTTGTCGAGGGCGGCGATTTCTTCGTCGGACATATTGCCTCCAGCGAATTACAGGCCGGCAACGGCCGGGTGCTCGCCAATGCGCTCGATGGCGATGGAGAGGATCTTGTCGGCTTCGTCCTTCATCTTGGACAGGCTGGCGAAGCCAAAACGATGCACGTCACGCAGGGTGCGATCGACGGCAACCAGCTTGCCGACGGTGATCAGCGCCCGGCCGAAACCTTCGTGCGTCAGATGCACCAGCGGCACGGCGAGCAGCTTGCATTCCTTCTCGATCAGCACGGCGATGGCGTTATAGAAGGCCTTGACGCGGGAGATGGTCTCGTCGTCCGGATCGCCGATCAGCGGGATTTCGGCCTTGCGTTCCTTGGTCAGCACATAGGGATCGAGAATCTTCTCGACCGTCCAGCCCTGGTAGGTGCCGTAGGTGTCGAGGGCGCGCATCTGGCGAGCCATTTCCTTGACGAAATCGGTTTGGAAGATGGGATCGGCGGCAATGGCTTCAGTCATGGTGATACTCCTGGGGGAAAGTGGTCGATAGGGAGGAAGGTGAAAGGAGTTGCTGCGCCGGCGACAGACCGGGGGTGCAGGCGATCAGGATGCGCGCCACGAGCAACGAGGCGACGAATCCTGCCGCGGCGCCGAGCGCCATCGCCGAATCGCCACCGCCGGTCATGACACCGGCCAGGGTGCCGACCAGCGTGGCCAGCACGGGAAAGAGATAGCCGAGCAAGGCGGCGAGCGAAAGGCCGGATTCCGGCAGACCGACATTGACGAAGTCGCCTTCCTTCAGGCCATCGGTAGCCGGCAGATCAAGCGTGGTTGCCAAGCCGCCATCGGCCGATTTGCCAACACCGCAATGCCCGCCATGCCCACAAATACCGCAGGCCGTGGTCTCGACAACGACTGTCGCCCGGCCATTGTCGATGCGCCTGACCATGCCCCAGTGTTCGATCATGCCGGTTCTCATCCTTCCCACCCCTCTTCTTCCATGCTGGCGAAGCGGTCTTCAGACTTGGCCTTGGCTTGCGCGGCAAGGGCGCGGTCGATCCAGGCCACCCCGCCTTCAGTCATCGCCCTGGAAATTTCAAGCAGCAGGTCGTCGATGGCATCGACCTCATCGACACGGATCGGCTGCACGCCCTTGGCCAGCAGTTTCTTGATCGCCGAGGCACCAATCGCCATCACATAAACGGCGGCGCAGCCTTCGAGGAAATCGACCTTGGCACCGAGCTTGTCCTCGTTGCCATCCATCGCCTCCTCGGCGAATTCGGCCACGCCGACCAGCGTCGCGTTGTCCGGAGTGATCTCGTAGACCGCAAAGCCCTCGGCGGCGCCAAAGTGCTGATTGACGCGCGAGCGGTCAGTGGAGGCAAAGGCAACCTTGATCACGGCTTCCGGCTCCTGCTTAATGGACCAGACCAGCTGCAGACGACGAGATGACATGGGGCTTGCCGGCGCCATCGCGGTCGTCGGCCCAGTAGATTGATCGATAGGGTTCGAGTTCATGGTGTTGTCCCAGCATCAGGTTGGCGAGATCGAACAGGGCTTGCCGCGTGCCGCGGTAGCCCACCCAGGTGCGGGCATAACCGCCCACGTGGTCGTACTGCGGGAAGCCGGCACGCATCAGCGGCAGGCCAAGTCTTTGCGCCGTTTCGGCGGCGTGGGAATTGGCGATGATGAATTGCGCATCGGCCGCCCTCGCCTCCTTCTCCATGTCCTCCAGATCGCCGATGATGACTTTGGCAATCGGCAGGCCAGCCAGGCTTTCGTGTTTGTGCGGGCTGACCGCGCTGACCACCTCGGCGCCCATGCTGGTCAGGAAACGCACCTGCATGCCGAGCAGGTCGGGGTCGGCCGCCAGCGCGACGCGGGCGAAGCCGATCATGAAATGGCTGTCGACCATGGCGTCCTGCAACTGGGCGCGATGCCGCTCGATCCGCTCCGGCACCGGCTTGCCGGAAATCTCGGCCAGCGCCTGGGTGAAAGCGTCGCAATCATCGAGTCCCATCAGACCCTCGAAACGGTAGTCCGGCACGCCCGTGCGCGCCTTGAGAATGTTGGCCGCCTTATGTAGCGATGGCCCGACGACCAGTGTGGCAGTCGACTCGCCCATGATCTCGATTTCCGAGCGCGGCGTACCGCCCAGGGTCAGTGACGAGGTTTCGGCTTCGACCAGATGGCCGTCCAGCGAATCGCCGATGTCCGGCACGATGATGGGGCGCAGGCCGAAGGCTTCGACCCACTCCTTGATCGCCTCGATGTCGCCCGGCGTTAACATGGCCGAAGCCAGCACATTGACCTGCTTCGGCCGCTTGCCGACGCACTGGCTTTCGGGGACCAGCGTTTCGATCAGCGATTCGATGGCCAGCGCGTAACCGCTTTCCAGACAACCGACATAGTCCGGCGTATTGACCGGCACCACGGCGACATGGGCGAATTCGGGGTGGGCGGCGCGGAAATTGCGCAGGCAGCGACGAATGTCCGTGCCCTGCGTTTCCGACAGGCCGGTAGTGACCAGACCGATGATGTCCGGCTTGCTCTTGTCGGACAGCGTGCGCAGCGCCTCGATCACGTTGTCGTCGGCACCCATGATGCTCGACACCTGATCCATCGCCGTCGTCTGCAGCGGAATCGGCTCGCGGAAGTGGCGCACGAAGAAGACCTTGCCGAAAGCCGTGCAGCCCTGCGAACCATGCATCAGCGGCAGGCTGCGCGCCAGGCCGAGAAAGGCCAGCGAAGCGCCAATCGGCTGGCTGACCTTGAGCGGATTGACCGCCAGCGCCTTCTTGGAATGGATGATTTCAGCCATTTGGACATTGCCCCGTTGAGATTACCCACTTCTCAGCAAGGAACGCGCCAAGCCAAAACTCATTTAAAACCAGTTGGTTAAATAAAAACTACTTGTCGCAAAGCTGACAATTGAACGCAAGGCCAGGACGATACCCATGGCTCCATGCTCCCCGATTGTCGATATTTTTTACATTGACATGCCAATCCCACTCGACAAATCGAAAAGGTGTTTGTTTTTGTTACGTTAAGTTAATTGGCGTGCATATTGCTTGATCGGCACAACCCAAACAAAGAGGGAATAAATCATGCTCAAAGCCAGACTTGGTTGCATCGCTGCATCCCTGTTTGTTGCCACTTCGGCACAAGCGCTAACGATCAATTACAGCAATTTCAGCGACATGTCCGCGTTCCAGCAAAACGGCTCAACAGCCAGCATCGCAGACAACGCATCCTACCTCCGCCTGACCGATAATCTGGGCCAGTCGGGCAGCGCATTTCTCACAAACACGATCAGCCTGTCCAACCAGGCTTCGTTCAGTACCTATTTCTCTTTCCAGATTTCCAACCCGCAGGGAATTTCAGATGGTGATGGTCAGGGCGCGGATGGCATCGTCTTCGTCGTCCAAACAGTCTCCAACACTGCAGGCGGGGCTGGTGGAGGCATCGGTTATACCGGCATCAGCAAGAGTCTGGGGATCGAGTTTGACACCTGGGATAACGGCTCCGGCCTGAACGACCCCAATGGCAACCACATCGGGATTGACATTGGGGGAAGCTTTAACGGTCCGACCGCGCTCATTGGCAACCGGATGAATAATGGTGCCAAGTGGTACGCATGGGTTGACTACAACGGTGCGACCAACCTCGTCGAGGTGCGACTCTCCGAAAGCAATACGCGTCCCACCGACCCAACACTGACGCGTTCCGTCAATCTCATTGATCAACTCGGCCAAACCGATGCGTATATTGGATTCACTTCCGGAACGGGCGCTGCTGGCGGATTTCACGATATTCTGGCGTGGCAGCTCAACGACAACTTTCAGCCAATCGACCCCGGCACGCAGGTTCCCGAACCGGCCACACTGGCGCTGCTCGGACTTGGCGGCCTTGGCATGATTTTGGCGCGACGCCGCAGGGCTGTTTGATATCAGGGCACGCCCAATGCAAAAGCGCCATCATTCGATGGCTCTCCTGAATGCTGACGAACCCCCGATTTTTCGGGGGTTTTGTTTTTCTGATGGGAAACCGGCGGTTTTTCCGGGTTCAGGTCGAAAAAGGCTGAATTCAGGAACTTTCGCCAAACCGGATGTAATGGTCGAGCAGTCGGAGTAAATGGTCTTTCTGGAGCAATTGCGCCAAGGTAACCATTGCCAGTTCCGTTTGGGCTGGTAGGCAGGCTTGAGCACGCCAGCATTACAAAAAACTAAAGCCTCCAGACGATCGGAGGCTTTTTCGGCAGTCTGACCCCGTCGTTAAGGCGGGGCCGGCTTTTCTTCTAGTCCGGGCTTATGCCTTTTTGCGACGCTTCAGTCCGAGGCCGGCCAACCCGAGACCCAAGAGGGCAAATGTGCCTGGCTCAGGGACGCGGGTTATGTCAGCAACACGAACATTGTCGAGAGCGGGACCATAAGCACTGCTCTCCATGCTTTCGAAGCTCAGAGTTGTCTGGTTTGCTAGCGCGGTAAATGAAAAACTTTGCTCAATCCACCCCATGTTTGTCCTGGAATTGCTGCTGGCGTCGTGATGGAATTGAAAGACATCGTTAAAGTTGGCCGCTACGGCACGGAGCTGTTTGACCAGTTCAGGTCCGGTCATGTCATCCGGATTTCCGGCCATGGCAAAAGTAACCTGATACGTGTGTCCAGCCAAGGTATCAAACGCCTGCGAAATGGATCCGCTGCCGGTTCCCGAGAGGTCCAGGCTGAAGTTCCCACTGGCATCTTGCCAATAGTTCTTGATGTAATCGATGCCCTGACCACCAACGGTCCAACCCGTGATGGCAGTCGAGCCGGCTGCCAGCGTGTAATAAGCCGGATTGCCAGCCAGGGATGTATTCTCAAAATCACCGTTAATCAATGGCAGGGCCAGTGCGACATTGGGTGCAAACAATGCCGCACCAAACAGCGCTACTGCAACAGAGAGGGATTTGATACCGCGCGATTCCGAACGGGCGAAGAGTTTCATGGGTGATCCTTGGCGATTGAGCGTAAAACTGATGTGCCTGCATTGTGTTTGACATGCGATCGACACGACGTGAAATCAATCACGGAAAGGCCGATTCAGCGGTCTATGCGCCCAATATCCCGCCGGCAATAAGCAATTTTCGGCACACTCCCGGTCACCAGCTGCTCCGGGGAGTTCAACAACTCCATTTGGTCGATCAGCAGGTGACGACCAAATTCATTGAATCGCCACCGGATCCATAGGGGAATATTCAGCCCCTGATCCCTGCGCTGAAATCCACACCATTCGAAACAATGCGTTGAATGATCAGGCCACGACCACCGTTCCGGGCCCCTTTTGCGCCGCCCACGGCGCCGGCTTGCGCACGGCGGCCCAGACCGGACTTTCCATCGATAGCGCCAACTGGCGGGCCAGTTCGACCATGCCGTCGTAGCCGGCGTAGCCGAATTCGCGTTCCTGATTGATGTCGAGGAAAGGAATCCGCGCCTTGAGCGCCGTGTAGAGATTGCGGCCACCGGCGATCAGGATGTCAGCCTTGTACTCGTGGTAAGTCGAAAGCAAGGCCTTTGGGCTGCCGTCATCGATCATCTTGGTATCGTCGCCCATCAACTCGCGGATGCGCGCCTTGTCCTCTTCGGTCGATTTCTTGGTGCCGGTCGCCACCACCTTCATGCCCAGATCCTGCAAGGCCGAGACGATGGACCACGACTTGACGCCGCCGGTGTAGAGCAGCACCCGCTTGCCGCGCAGGCGATCACGCCAGGGTTCCAGCGCGGCATGCGACTTGGCTTCCTCGCGGGCAATCACCGCCTCGGTACGCGCCGTCAGATCCGGGTCGCCGATCAGCCGGGCGAAATCGCGCAAGGCGTTGGAGACATCCTGCACGCCGTAGAAGCTGCCCTCGAAGAAGGGAATGCCGAAGTTGTCTTCCATCTTGCGTGCCACGTTGAGCAATGCCTTGGCACAGACGACCATGTTCACCCTGGCGCGGTGCATGGTCTGCACCTCATGGAAACGCGAGTCGCCGGACAGTGTGCAAAGAATGCGCAGGCCAAGTTCATCAAATAGCGGTGCGACATGCCAGAACTCACCGGCGATATTGTATTCGCCGATCAAATTGACGTCGTAGGTTGGCAGGCCGTCGGCGCGCGGCGCGGCGGGGACTGGTTCGGCGGTACCGATCACATGCTTGAACATCGCCTCGCCGGCCAGCCGATTGCCGAGGTTCTTGGTGCCGTAGAAACCGGCCGCATCGACCGGCACAACCGGCGTCCCCCAGCGTTCGGTGGCCGCCTTGCAGACGGCGCCGACATCGTCACCGATCAGCGCCGTGACGCAAGTGTTGTAGATGAAGACGGCCGAGGGCGAATAGCTGTCGATCGCCTGCTTGATGGCATGAAATAGCCGCTTCTCGCCACGGCCCATCACCACATCGGTTTCCGACAGATCGGTGGTCATGCCGATCTTGTACAGCGTGACGCCGGAAGAGCGCGTTCCGCGGTTGTCCCAGGAGGAACCGGCACAGGCAATCGGTCCATGGACGATATGGGCAACATCGGCAATCGGCAGCAGCGCGATCTGCGCGCCGTCGAAGGAACAGCCACCCGCCGTGGCGCCAGGCTTGGGCTTGGCGCAACCGGACTTTTCCTTCTTGTTGTGGCTACAGGCCGGCTCATCGAGCAGGGCCTGGATTTCGCTGGCTTTCATGCTGTTCTCCAGAGGTCTGGAGTGCATACAGCAAGACGGGTGCCAACTTTAGTTCATTGTTTTATATGAGAAAAATAAGCATGAGGATTGTCGCGAATACGACAATCCCCTGCCCTCACGACAAATTCGCCTTACAGGGCGAGCAAATCGCGCAGCTTGGCCAGCTTCTTCAGGCCCATGCCCTTGGCCTTGCACACATCATCCAGCGAAGCGTACGGACGAGCCGCGATGATGGCGCGGGCGACTTCGCGTGGCAGCCCCTTGATGGCTGCCAATTCATCTTCGCTGGCCTTGTTGATCGAGACCGGCTTGGCGGCTGCTTTTTTGGCCGGCTTCCCGGCGACAGCGACGGTCGCGGCTTTCACCTCAGCCACCGGCGCCTTGGCGGCGACGACAGGCTTGGCGGCCACGGCGGCTTTCGGCTTGGCCGCAGGCCTGGCTTTGACCACCGGCTTGGCCTTGACGGCAGCAACCTTGGTCGGGGTCGCGGCAAAATTGCGGTAATCGCGTGTCACATAACCGGCTGGCGTCCACTCGCGCAGCATGACGGTCAATGCGGCGCCTTCGGCCGGCATGGCAGCCGGCACGGTGTACAGGCAATCGTTCCATTGATTGCCACCACCCAGAATGCCGACGATCACGCTGGCCACCGGGCTGCCGGTCCAGTTGCCACCGGCATACGGCGTATCCAGCGCCCAGACTTCCAGTGCCAGCGTGCCGCTCAGGTTGTCTTCGGCGCGCGGATTGGCAATCGCCTCGATCGCCAACGCTGCGCTGCCATCTTTCAGCGTGCAGCTGACCTTGCCGACCAGACGCGGCTGAAAGAAATTTTCAGCGGATTCATAAACGGCGAGATCACGAACCTGCACCTGGCCATCAGCCGTAGCGGCCACCAGCGCCAGGGCCAGTGCGTGATCGACTGCACCAGCCGGCGGAATGGCGTGACAACAGGCTGAGGCGATAATGCCGCCAGCCATCGGCTCGATCGCCAGCTCGGCCACCTTGACGCCGGCCAGCTCAGTACCGGAAAAACCATTGTCGCTGGCCCACAGCTGTAGCGACCAGACCGCATCGGCATTCAGATCATCGTCGGAAAAGTTCACATCCGCATTGAGATGAACAAAATCACCGTCGAAACGATAACCATGGTTTTGACCGAGAACTGTTGCGCTGTTGGCGGAGGATATATTCGTCATGTCGGCTGCCTGTTTTTCGTGGAAAAAGGCGCGCATTATATGAGCCATTTATCCTTGTTTATCATATAGTTAGTTTTATATTTTCAGGCACCGACATGGTGCAAAAAAGCGGTGATTTTTGTCGCCAACATGACAAAAATCACCGCCTCTCACCCCTTGCTGGTGCAAGCCCGGATCCCGACGCACCACTTTAGAAACCGGGGGCAACCGAGTCGATATTTACATTGGCGAAACTGGATCAGCCAACAGGTGCTGCGACCTCGTTGCCCAGATCGGTTTTACCCCATCGTCTTCAGGTTCTGAATGATCTCGCCGGCCATGGGTTGGGCATCGCCATAGAGCATGCGGCAGTTGTCGGTGAAGAACAGCGCATTCTCCACCCCGGAGTAACCGGTGCCCTTGCCGCGCTTGATCACGATCACGTTCTGCGCCATGTCGGCATTCAGGATCGGCATGCCGTAGATCGGGCTGGACTTGTCGGTGCGGGCGCTTGGATTCACCACATCGTTGGCCCCGATGATCAGCGCCACATCGGCCTGACCGAACTCGCCGTTGATTTCCTCGAGGTCGAAGATCTTGTCGTACGGCACCCCGGCCTCGGCCAGCAACACGTTCATGTGGCCCGGCATTCGCCCGGCCACCGGGTGGATGGCGAACTTCACCTCGACCCCGACTTCCTCGAGCATCTCGGTCATTTCCCAGACCTTGTGCTGGGCATGGGCCACGGCCATACCGTAGCCCGGCACGATGATGACCTTGCTGGCGTAACGCATCATCGCCGCCGCATCAAGCGCACTCAGTTCCTTCATCGTGCCGCTGATCGCTTCACCACTCGAAGCCGCCACCATCGGCGTGAAGAGAATGTTCGAGATCGGCCGGTTCATCGCCTTGGCCATTAGCTGCGTCAGCAGCGTACCAGCGGCACCAACCACGATGCCGGCGATGATCAGTGCCGGGTTCCCCAGCACGTAGCCTTCAAAGCCCACCGCGAGGCCGGTAAAGGCATTGAACAGCGAGATCACGACCGGCATGTCGGCCCCGCCGATCGGCAGGGTGACGATCAGGCCGAGGATCAGCGAGATGGCGAAGAAGAAGTAGATCAGTTCCGGTTGGGCCGGGGCC
>JAGTRV010000282.1 GCA_018262245.1 Pseudomonadota bacterium
CGGCTCCTGGCTGGCCGGCAACGGCTGCGTGCCCATCCACAACCTGATGGAAGATGCCGCCACCGCCGAAATCTCCCGCTCGCAGGTCTGGCAGTGGGTAGTTTCGCCGAAGGGCATCCTCGACGACGGCCGCAAGGTCACCGTTGAAATGGTCCGCCCGATGATCGCCGAGGAACTGGCCAAGGTGAAGGCCGCTGTCACCGCCCAGGGCGAAGACACCGCCAGCTACGACAAGGCTGCCGTGATTTTCGACGAAATGTCGCTGACCCCGGAATATCCGGAGTTCCTGACCCTGCCGCTGTACGAAGCAATGGCCTAAGCAGCACTGGAAGTAAAGGCAACACGAAAGCGCCGGGACATCCCGGCGTTTTTTATTGGCATCGAGAAAGCGTCCACATCCCGATTGGTACCAAATTCCAGCGCCAATCGAAGACTTTGTGATACATATCGGCAATCGTATACGTCATTACCATCGCGAAACCATGAGTAAACATGAAACCCCCGCCGTATTCGGCACCGAAGATATCCTGCGCAGCCTGTGTAATTCAGTGACCAAGGTCCTGACCATCGCCACCCAGAGTAACATTCACTACTCCGGCATGGTCCAGCGCATTACCAAAACCTGCCTGAAGCCGGACATCGGCTGTTTCGTGCTGTTTGACGGCGGATTCTCAGGACTTGTCGTGATCAACTTTTCGGCCCAGGCTGCGATGGAACTCTACGAGAGCTACATGCTGCACATGGGCATGGCCAAGAATGAACTGGCCAGTTCCCACACGGCAGATGAAGTCAGCAATGTGATGGGCGAACTGATGAACCAGATCGTCGGCGACTTCACCGGCACGGTAGCACGTGAATTACAGACCCATATCACGCAGAACCAGCCGAAGATGCTGGTCATCAACAAGCAGGTGATGCTCAGTGTCGATACCAATCTCGACCAGCCCGAAGCCCGCCGCGTCACCTTCTTCACCGGCCGCAACAACATTTTCTATCTCGAACTGGCCATCGACCGGACCGAATTCATCAAGCTGAATGATTTCGAGGCTCGCGAGGCACCGGATCCGGATGAACTGATTGCCCAAGTCAATGCGGCGGCCGCCCCGGTTTCGCAGCCAACGACCTCTGACGAACACGACGATCTGCTCAAGTCGCTGGGCATGTAACACGGCAACCGCCGGAATTCATCCGGCTCCCCGCTGAAAGTGCATGGTGGCTGCCTCGGGGCAGCTGCTTCAGTGGTGTAAACGGGAATTCAGGTCATCGACCACCTCAGCCCAATCGGCATCTCCCAGCACTTCCTCGCGCAGGAAACTGGCCTGGCTTGGTGACCAGAACGAGGCATCAGCCAACAGCATCGCTGCAGGCAGGGGATGGTGGCGTTCGATGAAATGCTCCACCGCCGGCATCTCGGCGGGCAAGCCAAGTTGCTCGAACAGGTCAGGAAGGCTGTGGTAATGGAAATCCATGATTGCTCTCCGTTCAGAATGCCGACAAGCTAGGGCCTGCCTGAAAAGATAGAGTCCCGACAGACCAGACAGTTCCCCCCAAAGCGCCTCAGAGTCAAAAGAATCATGGAAATACTGATCGACATCATCCTCAAGGCCGGCCGCTCGGCGGTCGAGCTTTCACTGTTTGTGCTGCTGCCGGTGATGGTCGTCATGCTGTCATTGATGCGGCTGCTCGAAGCGCGCGGGGCGCTGGATCGGCTCGTTGCGCTGCTCGCCCCCCTGCTGCGCCCGTTCGGACTGACCGGCCTCGGCGTGTTCGCGGCCCTGCAGATCAATTTCGTCAGCTTCGCCGCGCCGATGGCTACGCTGACCATGATGGACCAGCGTGGTACCTCGGATCGCCACCTCGCCGCCACGCTGGCCATGGTCTTTGCCATGGCCCAGGCCAATGCCGCTTTTCCGATGCTGACCATGGGCCTGCAGTTCGGCCCGCTACTAGTCTTTTCGCTACTCGGCGGCCTGGCGGCAGCCGCGGCCACCTACTACCTGTTCGGCCGCCATCTGTCGGCCGACGAAGCCCTGCTCGATGAAACCCTGCACCACCCGGTCGCCGAGAGTGCCAAGGGCGTACTCGACGTGATCAACCGGGCGGGTGCCGAGGCCTTCAAGATCGCCGTCGGCGCCATCCCGATGCTGGTGCTGTCACTGGTTGCTGTCACCGCCCTCAAGCGCTTCGGCGCCATTGACCTGATCACCCAATGGCTGACGCCCCTGTTAGCGCTGGCCGGCATCGACCCGATCCTGATCCTGCCCGCCCTGACCAAATATCTGGCCGGCGGCACGGCGATGATGGGGGTGATGGATGACATGCGCCGGGCTGGCCAGGTCAGTGTCGAATTGCTCAACGCCAGCGCCGGCTTCCTGATTTCGCCCTTCGACCTGCCCGGTGTTGCCGTGCTGATCTCCGCCGGCCGGCGGGTTGCTGCCGTCTGGAAACCGGCGGCCATTGGCGCCTGTGTAGGGATCGCCCTGCGCACGCTCGGGCACGCGCTGCTCGCCTGAAACGCCAAGTCGATACTTTTTATAAACAATCCATAGACGTTTTGCCATCTATTAAAGACCTGCGCTAAGCAATAGACTTCAGGTCTCTTCTCTGGAGCTTTGCCCCCATGTTGTCCGCACTCACCCAACTGCTCATCTATCAACTGGCTGGCGAGGTCATCGCCCGCGGCCTGGCCCTGCCGGTTCCCGGCCCGGTGCTCGGCATGCTCTTCCTGTTCGTCGCGCTGATGCTCCGCGGCGGCCCGGAACGCGAATTGCAGACAACCAGCCAGAACCTGCTGCAACACCTCTCCTTGCTGTTCGTGCCCGCCGGCACCGGCATCATGGTTCATCTGCACAGGGTGGCCGACGAATGGCTGCCGCTCGTGCTGTCGTTGCTGATCAGCACACTGGCCACACTGGTCGTCACCGCACTGGTCATGAAGCTCTGCCAGCGCACGCCGGCAGCCACGGGAGAAGCGCAATGACGCCGGACATCGCCCAGATCTGGATCTATCTCTCAGCCTCGCCACTGCTCGGGCTGACCATCACCCTGCTCGCCTATCAGGGCGCCTTCTGGATCTACCAGCGCACGGGCAACAACCCGCTGGCCAACCCGGTGCTGATCGCGGTGCTGGCTCTGGTCCTGTTTCTGACCCTGACCGGAACCAGCTACGAAACCTATTTCGCCGGGGCGCAGTTCGTACACTTCCTGCTCGGCCCCGCCACCGTGGCACTGGCCATCCCGCTCTACACGCAATTCAAGCGGGTGCGCTCGATGCTTCTGCCGGTCATTGCCGGCCTCTTCGCCGGTAGCCTGACCGCCATCATCTCGGCCGTGATGGTGGCCCGCCTGCTCGGTGCCAGCATCTCGACGCAACTCTCCCTCGCCCCCAAGTCGGTCACCACACCGATCGCCATGGGCATTGCCGAGCGGATCGGCGGCATCCCATCGCTGACAGCCGTGCTGGTCATTGTCACCGGCATCCTCGGCGCGGTTGGCGCACGCTATGTCTTCGATGCCATCAAGGTACGCGACCCGGCCATCCGCGGCTTCGCCATCGGCATCGCTTCGCATGGCATCGGGACGGCCCGGGCTTTTCAGGTCAATGAGCAGAGCGGCGCCTTTGCCGCGCTGGCCATGGGCATGAATGCGG
>JAGTRV010000116.1 GCA_018262245.1 Pseudomonadota bacterium
AACAATATGTTGTGATTGTTTTTTGGGGCGGTATTAAGTGTTTGGTCTGTTTTATGCGTCATTTTTGTCGGGAAGCGTGACAAGACAAGTGTTGTTGGAAGGAGTTCAAAATGAAACAACTTTTCAAACAGACGATTATTCATAGTGCAGTTACTGCATCGGCCCTGATGCTAAGCATTGTCTCGGGCTCGGCACAGGCCGCCCCGGTTAGCGAATGGAGTTATTCAACCGATTCAACGTTTTCTAATGCTACATGGTCAGGAGGAGCGGGGCCATCTGGTTTGGAAACCACCAGCCCATACGAATTATCCTGGGGGTATAGCGGCGGCAACTTTCAGGTCAATTCGGGAAACTCGGACTTAAATCGCAGCGCCTTGACCATTGGAAATGCCGTCACGGGTAATTTGACAGGGGGCACTCCGGCAACCGGGAACGTCTTCACCACGATTGGCGGTACGCCGAATCCTCTTGCTGGTCAGATTGGCACCGGTATTTCAATCACCCACTGGAATAACCCGCTTACCAGTAGCTATGGCACTTTGACCGGGGCAACCATTACCGATACGTTAACGCTGAACCCGATATTGCCCAGCTATTACATTCCTGGTTTGGTAACGGCGCCTACGCTGACGTTCAACTTCAAGTTCCAGGAAACACCAAATGCTGGGGAGTTCGGTTTAGGCGGCTTTGGTCATGGTGGCAGCGGCTTCTGTGCTGACGGTAAGACAGCAGCCAGCTATGGACCGAACGGTTGTCCGGATTTGTTCGGTTTCAGCAATACGCTGACCTTGAACAACGCATTCCAATATCTTGACTCAGGCCTTGACGGCATTCTCGGTAATTCTGACGATTTCCTGCGCACCTATTACGCTAGCGTGTTCGTTCTGGATACCGCCAATCAGGCCTTCCCGCTAAGCCAATTGACGGCGGGCGAATGCGGCGTACTGGGGCTGGGTACCAGTTGCTACGGTTTCAGGACTGCGGAAGCCGACGACACGACTGCGAAGTTTGCCTTTGCGATTACGACCGATCGATTCTCTGTTCCGGAACCAGGTTCCCTTGCGCTGCTTGGTTTGGCGTTTGCGGGACTCGGTGCGATACGCCAGCGTAAGGCTCGCTAATCTAGCAAATCCAACATGGTTTGGTCGTCAAGCTCAAGCATTAGCAGCGCGTTAAAAAGCACAGCTTCAAAGCTGTGCTTTTTCATTGCATATCGTGACTCAGATTGAAGTCAAAAACCTTGCTGGTTAAAGTCCAATCGCGGCTCGGTATTTTCCAAAGTATTGCTTTGGTTTTTATCTGAATTCGAAAACTTCACGATGAAAGGCGGTTTTTGGTAGGCCCTGGCTGATCAGTTTGTCCGCCAGAGAAACTCCCCAGGCCACTGGGCCGGAGAACCAGACGCTGCTGCCAGGTTTCAGGCAAGCCTGGATTTCGGCGGGGTCAAGTTTTCCGTCGCGATCGGTCAAACGTCGATGCAGGCGGACGCCGGCTTGGCGGCAGCGTGCTTCGAGTTGATCGGGATAATCAGCATCTTTTGCCGTGCAATAGAAGAAGTCAGTATTGGCCTGGGCAGGCGGATTGGTGCTTCGTTCATCAAGCCTGGCCAGAAAGGGGGTAACGCCGATGCCGCCTGCGATCCAGACTTGGGGGGCTTCATGCGCCGCTATCTTGCCCAAAAAATCAAACTTTCCGTAAGGTCCTTCCAGCGTCAGCGTCTGACCGGCTTGCAGCAGTTCTGGCAGTTTGGCCGTGAAGTCGCCGAGTGCCTTGATGGCCAGGGTCAGCGTGCCATGCTGTGGCTGCCAGGCCGAGGCGATGGTAAAAGGGTGGGCGCCTTCGGCGGTTTGGCCAAAGTTGGCGAACAGGAATTGCCCGGCCTTATGGCCCGGCCAGCCGGATTGTGGCCGACAGACGATTTCCAGAAGATCGCCATCGTGCCGGCGGATGGTTTCGATTCGCGCCGGATATTGGCGCTGGCGGCCGATCCGGTTGCTCAGCGAGAACAGGGCGGCAATGATGCCCGCCGCAGCAACGGCGGCGGTCAGCCAAGCCAGTGGTTGATTCCAGAAGTGTTTGGGCATCAGCATCAGGCCATGAAATGCCCCGCCGATGAAAATCAGGCCGAAAGCCTTGTGTACCAGCCTGAACCAGCGATAGGGAATGCGCTTGACCAGCGCGATGACGACCAGCGCCAGCAGGATATAGCCGGCCCACTCGCCGACATCCTTGGCCAGGTCCATCCACAGGTCCGGTTCGCCACGCGGACCGCGTGGGCGGTTGGCGCGTTCGATCCAGCCCAGCTTGGCCAGATTCTTCGGCAGCCATTCCATCATCCAGTGCGTGAAGACGAGGATGCCAGCGCCGATGCCGATGTCTTTGTGCAGGCGATAAAGCTTGTCCAGTCCGCCAAAGCGTTGCTCCAGCCAGACTGGCCGGGTGGCCAGCAGCATGCCGGCGCTCATCCACCACAGGGCAAGGATGCCGGACAGGATGATCAGGGCACGGCGCCAATCCCAGAACCCCTGGGCGGTGGAGAGCAGATCGGGGAAAACAAAAAATGCCCAGAGTCCCAAGGGGAGCAGGGCAAGCAGTAGCAGTGGGCGTTTCATGGCGTTGGATGCTTCGGGCAGTTGATGCTGGAAGTCTACGCCCGGCGAAGGTAAAAGGATGTTCGCCAGTTGTCGCGAGATGTAAGCAAATGCAACCCGTCCGCCGCCGGCGAACGGGTCTTTGCGTTCAGGTTCAGCGCTTCAGCTTGGCGAAGGCGCTGGCCATGGCGTTGCCGGCCGGTGCCGCTCCGCTGCTACGCTGTGCTGGCCGACTCTGGTTGTTGCCGCGATTGGCCGGAGCGTTGTCGTGGCGCTTGCCTTGCGTTGGTTCGTCACCCATCCGCATGGTCAGCGCGATGCGCTGGCGCTGCAGGTCGACTTCCAGCACCTTGACCTTGACCACCTGACCCGCCTTGACCACATCGTGCGGGTCCTTGACGAAGGTGTTGGACAGCGCCGAGACATGGACCAGACCATCCTGATGCACCCCGATATCGACGAAAGCACCAAAGGCGGCGACGTTGGTGACGACGCCTTCGAGGATCATGCCAGGACGTAGGTCGGAAACCTTTTCGACGCCATCGGTGAAGGTGGCCGTCTTGAACTCGGGGCGCGGGTCGCGGCCGGGTTTTTCCAGTTCCTTGAAGATGTCCTGGACGGTCGGCAGGCCGAAGCGCTCATCGGTGTATTTCGACGGATTCAGACCTTTCAGGGAGCGACTGTCGCCGAGGATTTCCTTGATCGGCTTGTTCAGGTCGACAATGATCTTTTCGACCACCGGGTAGGCTTCCGGGTGCACCGAGGAGGCGTCGAGCGGGTTGTCGCCGTTCGGTACGCGCAGGAAGCCGGCCGCCTGCTCGAAAGTCTTGTCGCCGAGGCGGGGTACCTTCTTCAGGGCGTCGCGCGAGCGGAAGGCGCCATTGGCGTCGCGGTAGCTGACGATGTTGGCGGCCAGGCCGGCATTGAGGCCGGAGATGCGGGTGAGCAGCGGCACCGAGGCGGTATTGACGTCGACGCCGACGGCATTGACGCAGTCTTCGACGACCGCATCGAGGTTGCGCGCCAGCTTGGTCTGCGACACGTCGTGCTGGTACTGACCGACGCCGATCGACTTCGGGTCGATCTTGACCAGCTCGGCCAGTGGGTCCTGCAGGCGGCGGGCGATCGAGACGGCGCCGCGGATCGAAACGTCGAGATCGGGGAATTCCTTGGCCGCCAGTTCGGAGGCGGAATAGACCGAGGCGCCGGCTTCAGAAACGACGATTTTCTGCAGACGCGCTTCCGGGTAGCGCTTCATCACGTCCTGCACCAGCTTGTCGGTTTCGCGGCTGGCCGTGCCGTTGCCGATGGCGACCAGGCTGACCTGGTGCTTCGATGCCAGGCGGGCGATGGTCGACATCGAGCCATCCCAGTCGCAGCGCGGTTCATGCGGGTAGATGGTGGCGGTGTCGAGCAGCTTGCCGGTGGCATCGACAACGGCGATCTTGCAGCCGGTGCGGATGCCGGGGTCGATGCCCATGGTCACGTGCTGGCCGGCCGGAGCGGCGAGCAGCAGGTCCTTCAGGTTCTTGCCGAAGATGCGGATGGCCTCTTCCTCGGCGCGTTCACGCAACTCGTTCATCAGTTCGAGTTCGAGGTGGGTATAAACCTTGACCTTCCATGTCCAGCGGACGGTATCGCTCAGCCATTTGTCGGCCGGGCGATTCTGCGGCTTGATGCCGAAGCGGACGGCGATGCGCTGCTCGCATGGATTCGGGCCGGGCTTGAGGTTTTCTTCGTCGAGTTCGGAGTCGAGGACCAGCGCCACTTGCAGCATGCCTTCATTGCGGCCGCGCAGGAGGGCCAGGGCGCGGTGCGATGGCATCGTGGCCACCGGCTCGGCGAAGTCGAACCAGTCGCGGAACTTGGCGCCTTCGGTTTCCTTGCCTTCGACCACGGTCGACCGGACATGGCCGTGTTCGTTGAGGTATTCGCGCAATTGGCCGAGCAGTTCGGCGTCTTCGGCGAATTTTTCCATCAGGATCTGGCGGGCGCCGTCGAGCACCGCCTTGGCGTCGGCAAAGCCGGCATCGACGTTGATGTACCTCTCGGCTTCATCTTCCGGCGTCAGTTCCGGATTTTCCAGCAGGCCGAGGGCCAGCGGCTCGATGCCGGCTTCGCGGGCAATCTGGGCCTTGGTGCGACGCTTCTGCTTGTAGGGAAGGTACAAGTCCTCCAGGCGCTGCTTGGTTTCCGCATCGCTGATCTCGGCCTTAAGCTCCGGCGTCAGCTTGCCCTGTTCTTCGATGCTGGCGAGGATTGCCGTGCGGCGCTCCTCGAGGTCGCGCAGGTAGGTCAGGCGTTCTTCCAGATTGCGCAGCTGGGTATCATCGAGGCCGTCAGTGGCTTCCTTGCGGTAACGTGAGATGAAGGGCACGGTTGCCCCTTCGTCGAGCAGGGCGATGGCGGCGTTGACCTGGGCCGGGCGGACGCCCAGCTCAATGGCGATGCGGTGTTCAATGGGTGGCAGCATGGGTGAGGCAGTACAGCAAAAAGGGGGGTGCACTATGCGCAATCCGGCTGGAAAATACAACCGCACCGAGTTGGTGTAGCATGGCTGTCAATGCAATTACAATCGCATGGAGGAGCAAAGGCATGAAAGTAGAAACCTATTTGTTTGGCGCCGTTGATGTCAGCCCGGAAAAAGTCATTACCTTCCCGAACGGCCTGGTCGGTTTTGAACAGAGCAAGCGCTACATGCTGGTCCACGAGGAGGGCCCGGCTGAGCCCAGCAGCTTTACCTTGCAATCGCTGGACGATCCAATGCTGGCATTTCAGATTGTCGATCCGGTGATGCTCGGGTTCAACTATGAATTGGCCTTGTCCGATGCTGAAAATGCCTTGCTGCAGTCGCCTTCTCCAGAGGATGTTGCGGTGATGCAGGTTCTGTTCCGGAAAGAACAAGACGACAAGGGGTCGATTACGCCGAATCTTCGGGCGCCGCTGGTCATCAATACCAAATCGCGCGTCGGGTTGCAGAAGGTCATGGAGACCATGCGGCCGAACATCACGCTGTCCAATCTGTCCAGTTCCATATAAGGGCTGAACTTACTGCTGTTGGCAGCAGAAAAGCCATCGTCGCTTTGACGATGGCTTTTTGTTGTGCATTACAGGTGTTTCGACGCCTCCCTGAACGACAGGCCGGATAAATTTTTACCATGGGTCGCCAGGAAGCTACGTACGGCTTCCGGGTTGGTTCGGGCATATTGGCGCAATGCCCAGCCGATGGCCTTGCGAATGAAAAAGTCTTTTTCATTGGCACATTGTCGGCAGTAGTCGAACAGCCGCGCTTGATCGGTGCGTTCTTTCCATTCCAGTTGATGCAGCAGCGCTACACGGCGCAACCACAGGTCGGGTGAGGTGATCAGAATATCCATTCGGCAGGCCAGTTCCGGCTGACGGAAAACGATGCCGCCGATGGTGACGGCCAATCCGTCGACAGTGTCCCACCATGAGTTGCAGCGGACCAGTTCTTCAAGTACCGGGAGGTGCTCGCTGCCAAGGCTCTTGCCGTGATGGCGGAGCAGGTCAATGGCAACGTATTGGTACTCGCGTTGCGGTAGCGCCCACAACGCCTGCGCAGCCTCGATCAGATTTCCGTGAAAGGCACGGATCAACGGCAGGGTAGCCTGCCGCCGCGGTGGTGTCTGAATGCCGAGAAAAGCAAATTTCCCCTTCATGTAGGCGGCCATCCTGCAGGCTTTGCCGGGATCGGCCAAGGGCTCTAGTAGCAGTTCAACCTGATGGGCAAAATCGTTCATGGCTAATGTTCCGGAAAAGGCTGTCAGCGCAGGCGCTTCCTGATCTCGCCATCACATGAATTGGTGACCCGCTCGTATTCCTCAGGGGTGTCGATCAAGGCCTGTGCCGCTTCGACCTTCTGGATTTCCCGCTGGACGTAGGGCAGCCAGCGTTCATCCAGTTCCCTCTGGAGTTGTGCGGCCGTCTGGCCGGCCGGGCCACGCCAGACCTTGGCGGTGACGAATCGATTGGCCAGCGTGTCGTTCAGCGTTTTTTCGATGCCGGCCATATGATCCTGATAAGTCTTGAAGTGTCGCATTTCGTGCTCGTGGATTTCCTTGTAGGCGCAACTGCCCTGCGGGAACTCCCTGGCGACGTAGACGGTCACCGGCGTGAAGCCGAAAGTCAGGGTGATTTGAGGGCTGGCACATTCCCAACGGCCGCTTGGGTCAATAAGCGAAGCGGTATTGGTGGTGAATTTCGCGATGGCATTACCGCGGGTCAACCCGAGTACCTGCTTGCCAGGACGGGCTAGGGTCGCCCCCAGGTTGGTCAGCGAGCGGTAGCCGTAAGTGGTGTTGTAAGTGATGCGCTCTTCCAGTCGTTTGACCGTGACCGATGGTTTCGGCAATTCGTCGCACGGGTCTACCGCCCAGCATGAGCTGGACAGGGCGAGTAGTGGTAGCAGGGTGAGCGCACGCATCGTGTCGATATTTAGAGCTGCGACAGCGTGTCGCGGTAACGCCGGGCGTTGTCGACATAGTGTTCGGCTGACTTCTTCAGCTTGGCGACATCTTCATCACTCAGTTCGCGCACCACTTTGCCCGGTGAGCCGACAATCAACGAGCGGTCGGGAAAAACCTTGCCTTCGGGGATCAGCGTATTGGCGCCGACAATGCAGCCCTTGCCAATCACGGCGCGATTGAGGATCACCGAACCGATGCCGATCAGGCTGCCGTCGCCGACCGTGCAGCCGTGCAGCATGACCAGATGGCCGACGGTGACGTCATTGCCGATATGCATCGGTACGCCTTCGTCGGTGTGCAGCACCGAACCATCCTGGATATTGGTGTTGTCACCGATGTGGATCGGATCGTTGTCGCCGCGCAGCGTGGCATTCCACCAGATCGAGGCGTTGCTGCCCAGACGTACGTCGCCAATCACGGTGGCGTTGGGAGCGACCCATGCGCTGTCGCCGAGTTGTGGTTGTTTGTCACCGAGTTTGAAGAGGGGCATCGCGTCTCCTTAAGGTTTCAAAATACGTCAATTTTTCAGGCTGGTTGTCGCCAGGGTACTAATGTTACGCTGAGCACTGGCTGGGGGCAGCAAGTGCGGAAAAATGGCAGCACGGAGAGCATCAAAATGAATTTTCGACACATCAAGTCTTGGCAGTGGGCGCTGCTCGTCATAACCCTGTTGCTCTCCCTGGACTGGGTCATCCAGCGTCCGGATTCCCGAACGCGGGAGCTGAACGACATCATCGCGACGCAGGGCAGCCAGAAATTGAAGGAATATCCGTACAAGTTCCACGTCCTGCGTGTTGAAGGCAGCACGGCCGTGATGGCGACGCCGCGTAATTTTGATTCGCCAGCCTTCCGGATGCTTGGCGTTCTCTACCCGGATATCAACGTCAAGGATGCCAACAATCCCGCCTTCATCACCGTCGAGCGCCTGCTCGGGCAGGTGCAGGATGAAGTCAGGGACATCGTTCTTGCCCAACCAGGCATCAGTGAGGTGCGCTGGGAACTGGACAAGAACTGGCTGCGCCGGCAGGGCATCGAGGTGCCGGACAAATAGGCCTCAGGCTGCTTTCGACTGGCCGGCAATCTTCTGGACAATCAGGCTGCCGACCATGTCGCCCTCGACATTGACGGCGGTGCGCACGGTATCGAGGATGCGATCGATCGGCAGCAGGATGGCGATCGCCTCGGTCGGCAGGCCGACCGATTCGAGTACCAGCACCATCGATAGCATGCCAACGCTGGGAATGCCCGGCGCCCCGATGGCGCCGAGCATGGCGACGAAGAAGATGATCAGCTGGCTGGCAATGTCGAGCTCGATGCCGGCCAGTCGGGCGACGAACAGCGCAGCCGCCGCTTCGTAAAGCGCCGTGCCGTCCATGTTGACCGTCGCGCCAAGTGGCACGACAAAGCTGGCGATGTCCTTCTTGACGTGCAGATGCTGCTCGGTGCAACGCAGCGTGATGGGCAGCGTGGCATTGCTTGAACTGGTGATGAAGGCGGTGAGCAATGCCTCGCGGGCCCCCTTGAAGAAACGTAGCGGCGAGACGCCGGTCATCAGCCAGAGTACGCCGGGCAGCACGATGACGCCGTGAAACAGCGTCGAGCCGATGACGACGGCGATGAAATGGCCGAGACTCCCGAGCAGCGCCGCGTCCTGCGTGGCGACCAGTTGCAGTAGCAGGGCGGCGAGGCCGAACGGGGCGAGACGCAAGATCCAGCCGACGATCATCAGGCAGAGTTCCTGCAGCTCGGTCACCAGGTTACGGATATTGCGGTAGCGCTCGCCACCGATGACCAGCGCAATGCCGAGGAAAAGGGCGATGATCACAATGGCCAGAATGTCGCCGTTGGCCAGCGCCTTGAACGGATTCTGGAACAGGCCGCGCATGAACTGGGCGATGTAGTCGGGCAGCGCCATCTGCCGTGCCTGGTAGTTGCGTGTTGCCTCGGCGAACATCTCCAGATGCAGACCTTCACCGGGCCGGAAGATGTGGGCGGCACCAAAGCCGATGACGATGGCTACAGCCATGGTGAACAGGAAGAAGATCAGCGTCGTTGTCCATACCCGGTGCATCTGATCGTGAGCGCGCAGGTTGGCGACGCCGGTGACGATGGAGGCGAAGACCAGCGGCACCAGCACCATGCGCAGCAGGTCAAGGAAGAGGTTGCCGACCAGCTTGGCGCCGTACAGGGTGTCTTGGGTCAACGGCGTGGCGCCCTGGGCAGAAAGCAAGCTGCCAGCGGCGACGCCGAGCAGGCAGCCGATCAGGATCTGGGTATTCAGTGACGGAAGTTTCATCGTGGGGTCTGGGCTGAGAATGCAGTCATTCTAGTGGGCTGTGGCATCATCCGGCCATCATCACTGGCAGATTTCAAAATGAGCGATTTTTCCGCGTTGACCGCCGCCTTGCTGGCATTTCGTGACGCTCGCGACTGGCGACAGTTTCATTCGCTGCGTAACCTGATTACCTCACTCAATCTCGAAGCGGCGGAATTGCTCGAATTGACGCAATGGAAAACCGATGCCGAAATCGATGCCCTGCCGGCTGATCCGAAAGCCGGCGAAGCCCTGCGCGACGAATGCGCCGATATCCTGCTCTATTTGCTGCTGATCGCCGATATGGCCGGCATCGACCTGGCCGAAGCGGCGCGCGCCAAACTGGCCAAGACGGTAGACAAAGCTTTTGGCTCGCGGGCCAAATATACTGAGCTAGGTTGATTCGCTTTCCAGCGTGTACTTGGCCCCGTCGCCTTGGGATAGTAGTTCGGTCAGCTTGGGCAGCGTTTCATGCAGCTTCTTTTCCAGCGTCCACGGCGGGTTGATGATGAACATGCCGCTACCGTTCATGCCGAAGCCGTCTTTCGCCGGTGCCTTGACTTCCAGTGTGGCGTGCAGCCAGTTGCTGGCACCCAGGCGCTTCAGCTTATCCGGCAACTGGCGGGACTCCAGCTTGGAAAGCATCGGATACCACAGCGCGTAGGTGCCGGTCGGGAAGCGCTTCAGCGACTCCTGCAGTGCCTTGACCACGGCCGTGTAGTCGCTCTTGGTCTCGTAGGAGGGGTCGATCAGGACCAATGCCCGGCGTGGCGGCGGCGGCAAGATGGCCTTGAGACCGATGAAGCCGTCGCCGTCGGTGATCGCCACTTCGCGGCCGGTGCCCTTGAAACATTCGAGCAGCAACTTGGCATCGGTGGTGTGCATTTCATACAAACGTAGCCGGTCGCTGTCGCGCAGCATCTGCCGGGCCAGCCATGGCGAGCCCGGGTAATGTTTCAGTTTGCCGTCTGGATTGAGCTGGCGAACCATGTCCACGTAGTCTTTTGCCGCCGGGGGCAAGCCCTTGGCCTCCCAAAGGCGGCCGATGCCGTCGCGGTATTCGCCAAGTTTGGTGGCATGGGCCGATTCCAGCGCGTAACGCCCGGCACCCGCATGGGTGTCGATGATCCAGAACGGGGCGGGCTTTTCGCCCATGTATTCGGCGATCTGGAGCAGGATGAGGTGTTTCAGCACGTCGGCGTGGTTGCCGGCGTGAAAGGCGTGGCGGTAGCTGAGCATTAAGTGGGATTAGTCCGGAAGCAGGTCGAGGGCAAAGAATTCTAGCCCTTCGTTGGCTTCCATGCATGTCCCTATTTGTCGGTGCAGTGAACGCCCCGGCAATTTGATCATGATTTTCTGTGCTTGGCTGTAGGTGCCCGGCGCAGCGATCAGCCCGGAGAACTTGCCATAGGCGGGCAGACTGTGCAGGAAGATCGCCCGTTGTTCAGGCTGCTCTTCCGCGACAACGTCGACCACGCTGACTTGTGGTGACATCAGCTGGAGACCCACTTCGAGGCGAACTTGGGACGAGGAGATGCGGCGGACCAGGCAGACGTGGATCTTGCTCGACTCGCGAGGTTGCAGTGCCACGATGTCGCCGGAACCCAGCGTGCTCTTTTCGCCCTTGATAAAGCGCAAGAGAAACCCGTCCGGGCTTTCGTCGATCAGGGACCATTCGCTGGATGAAAAATCTCTGCCGTCGTAACGGTGGGAGGCGTCTACGGAGCGGCGGGAAAATGCGTTCCCATCAAGAAAGCTGAGGACCTGACTAAAGCCGGCGACCACGTCGCCCCGGGGGCGAAAGCGCGTCCGGCTGAAACGTCGGGCGCTCTTGCCGCCGATGGCGACGCGCAGGCACTGAAGCAGGGCAGGGGGCGCATCGAGATCCGGTTCAACGTTCTTGCCCGGGCGACGGGTAATGTTGCGATCAAGGGCGGCAAGCACCTGGGTGCAGTCGATCAGAAGGCTGCCGAAAACGGAGGTGCCCGAAGGCAGGCGCGTCAAGGGGTATCCTGGGGTGCCTTCATCCGGGTGAACGAGAAAACACGAATCCGTCGTTTTGCTGGAACCGGTCTCGGGAGGTACTTCTCCCTCGGTTGCGTAGGCGGCCAGTTGTCGTGAGCAGGTATTGATCGTTTCGAGTTCGGCCCGGGGAAACTTGCTGGGTTCCAGGTAGGCAAAAAGTAGCGCGCCGAGGTATTCGTGCTCGATGGGGGCTGTCTCGCCATTGAGCGGCTTGCTCTGAGGGCCGCGAACCATCTGGTAAAGTTCGTGCAGGGTCTGCCAGGAGGTGGCGGAGGGGGTGGCATAGGCGCGATAAGCCAATAGTTGGCGGCGGGCGATCATGGCCATCGCACGCTGGACGCTGCGGTGGTATAAGTGACTGAGGCCGCTGTGGTGTTGGCTTTTGTTGATGCTCCGGGCGATCCCGCCGTAGGCAATCGCCAGGCCCTTCAGCAGGTTGTCGGCATGCAGCGCGGCGGTTGTCGCGTCAAGTGGTAGCGGCAAAACGGCCTGGGCAATGCTTGCCTCCATGGTGGGCAGCGCCTGTTCCGTTTCATGGCGAATGTCTTCCAGCAACTTGAAGCGCATATGCAAATTGCTCTGCTGGTTGACGCTAGGCAGTACGCTGGCCGCCAGTTTGGCCACCGTTTCCTGCGGCGACAGGCCGGCAATCGTATCCAGCAACCCACGAACTGCGGCAGCACTTTTCTGGTCAGCACTTAACTGACCGAACGGAAGCAGTTCGCGAAAAAGTTGCAGGGGGGAGTCCATGTTTATTGGATAAAGTTTGACATGCCAATTATCAGGCAATTTGCTTAATTTTCTGTGGTGTAT